>JANYBI010000251.1 GCA_025360875.1 Lentisphaerota bacterium | reverse complement strand
TTCTACAGGAGAATCTCCAGGAACTTGCAGAAAAAAAGAGCAGGCAGACCTGCCATAATAATTGACACGAAGAAAACTCCAAGACCGGAGTTGCTCCCATCGGTAAATGGGGCTATCTTTCTCTTAAGTTAACGGCATTGGCATCCAGCGGGTCGCGGCCGATCCAGAGCCGGCAGTAGTTGATCTTGTTCTCGGCCATCTTGCCGACGACAGCATCCCATTGCTCCTCCTCAGGAGCGCCGACCAGGTTGAATCCGATGGGAATATACGGTCTGCCGTTGGACAACTCAAGGTACCGATGATCCCGTTGGCTGACCCTCACGAATGCATTTGTATCCTTCTCCATAGTATCTTCCCCTTAACACTCAGGCCTCAGGAAGACGGCGGAGCAGGATTACCTGAAGGTACCTGGTTGGAATCCGATGTTTTCTGCCATTTCCCATTTTCGAATATGTAATGAGATTGATCACTGAGCCTGGTTGCTTTATGCCATTGGAAATTATCTTTTGTTAGGTGAACCTCAATCCATTCTTGTCCAACAAGGATCTCCGCTCTTAGTCTTCCTTTGGTATCTATGGGCATGATCCTTGCATCGATAATGCCATCATGATTTAAATCTATAAAATAGTGATCTGCTGGCACCTTATCTTTGAGAGTAGATAGATAAATTCCAAGGAAAACTCCAAAAATTCCTACTAGGAATATTGTAATGAGCAAAATTGTTTTATTGTAATTCATTGCATCTTACTTCCAACGATTAGATGTAATTCCTGGTTTGCCGGAAAGTACTGTGGTGATTTGTGAAAATCAAGCAGGAATTAGTTGAGAAATGACCGCTCTGTGCCATTCTTGCCTGGAAATTGCGGCTTTTGCAGGGTAATAGCACGGATAGATGGAATTCCTGCTATTGGTAAAACCTGGCGGGGAATAGAGGAGAAGGTTTCTCGCACGGAGCCACAAGGTGAAAACTTGCTTCTCGCCTGATTTTCAGGCGAGGATTGGCGGATAAAAGGAAATATCATGTTACCGATTTCTTATGCGTTGAGCTGGCTTTTCGTGCAAGGCTGTTCCACCATTCGCCTAGTGGGCCTGCCTCGGCAATACGGCTTATTTTCTGTTTATATGAACGCCGCGATCTGATTCCTGAAAGTTTTCCGGAAAGATTATGCTGTGATGATTCTTTGAACTTTATCGCGCTGAAAGATTCGTTCGTTTTCATGTCAGACAACCTCCTTTGGGCTATGTATGGCGATTATGCCATAACCTTCCCTGATATTCACGGCATTGAATCCCCTTATCTTATCATAGTGTACTATATGCTTGAAATTCCAGCTTACAATCATATCGGCACCATGCACTGATGCTATTGCAACATGCAAGGCATCATTTTCCGATGCGCGTCCAAGAACCTTGTCCTTTATATATTTATCTCTGAGATTTAAAGCATCTTCACTTATATCAATCCTTTCAAGATTATACCCAGGGAGAGTTTTAAACAACTGGAGAACTCTTTCCGGGGCATTATCAAGTTCAGCAACAAGAAGGTCTGACAAAAGAAGAACGATCTTTCCTTTTCTAGACATGTCGAACAATGCGATACTGTCCTCAAAGAATTCCTTGTCGAAACAACCGCCTATAACCGATGTATCAATGTATATTCGGAGTTTTTTCATTTTTCAGTTCCTTATGCCCATTATATCTGGCCAGTTCATATTTCATAATTTGCCCGATGTCCATAATAAAGGGTACTGCAACGGAGAATTATTTCAAGTTAGTACGTCTTTTAAGGTGCCCCATTCTAAATTCACAGAACTGGCGAAGGGCCCGAAATTATCGAACGTGGTACAAGAGAGAAGTTTGAATTTATTTTTTTAATACAATTTTTCTTCGTGTTCTTCGTGCGCTTCGTGGTGAAAACGATTTCGCATGAATTAATCAGGCTAGTCCGCTCTTGTCGCCATATCGTAGCTTATTAGGAAGTTTCCGGTGATCCTGCTGACTTCTTCGATAGTTGTAAGTCCGTGGCTGATCTTGACCCAGCCGTCCTCGCGCAATGTCTTCATGCACTTCTGCCTGGCGGCCCTCCTCAGA
>JANYBI010000206.1 GCA_025360875.1 Lentisphaerota bacterium | reverse complement strand
CTCTACCCTTTAAGTATTTGGCAACATCCCACAGGTTGCCGTAAAATCGATAGAAATAGACATAATTGCCTTTGATCTCGGACGCTCCTATTTCCTCGCTGACCCATGGGCTCATGGAAATTTTCCTGACATTCGGGATCTTCCGGACCTGCTTCATCTTAAGGTCCATAGGATCGCAGCAGCCATAGTATACAAGACCGAAGCGCTTGAAAATCGGCATGCACATGTCTATCTCGAACTCCTCGAACATCTCCGGAGAAACTGTTGACAGCATCTGCGCCAGTCCGAACATCCAGATGTCCTGGGTGCGCGGACGTTTCGGATCGAAGCCGGGTTTGGGCAGTTCGTCAGTATAGGCGCCAGTGCAGTGTATAAGCGACTGGTGATGGCAGAGAAGGCCCTGTTCCTCAAGCTGGTCAAGCATGCGCATGTATCCGTTCACAAGACGCTTCACCATCTCCTTCATGAATTCAGGACGGTCAACCAGCGCGTAAAGAGCCTGTTCCACGTTCATCCATGAGCTGATAGGATCCCAGACAGACAGGTAGGGATCGGCGCCCTGTTCAAAAATGGTCAGTGTACCGTCGAAAAGTTCGTGCGCCACCTCAAGCCTGCGGGCAGTTTCGGCGGTATCATGCTCGATGACCGGGATTTTGATCTTGTCCAGATCGGCATCGGTCTCGAACTGGTTGGTAAAACTGTGTCCGACGACGCTGTTAGTGGGATCTCCGACGGCGGTGTCCTCTTCCACTTTGACTCCGAATCCGGTATTTTTCACGGCCTTGTGCACGCGCATGAAAGGTTCGACGACCATGTCGACGGGGAAGTGTTTCCACTGATAGAGGATCCTGCGCAGTTCAAACTCGTAATTCCGGCATTCGGCATCCTTGCACTCGAGCGTGAGTTCATTGTCGACGTTCATCTCGTTCCAGCAGACCTGGTCAATCATCACCATCGGGCGGACCATTTTTTTCGCATTGAGCTTGCGCCACATGCCGCGCTTCTGTTCCTGGACGGGCAGTTCTGCGATCATCGCAACTTCGCCGGCGAGACGACGGATGATTTCCTTGTCCTTGTCGATTATCATGTTAAAATCTCCTTTAGAGTTTCCCCTTAATTAGAAAATTGACACGCCATTAGCTTATACTGCTATCAACGGATATCTTGTCCTATATTGATTTTTTCTTGCACTGCGATGATATCGCAAAACTGGTGTGTTTTCATGTATTCCGATGGAAGACAAGATATATTATACGATTGCTAGAGGTTCCCTAAGTAGAAAGGGGGATATTATGAAGCTGGTCCGATTTAATTTTACAATAGGTTTTCTTGCAGCCCTGTCGTTGCCTTTTGCGAACTTCGCAAATGCAGATGAGGCCAGGAAAATACCGGAAGGGAAACACATGCTCAGGGAAGATGCGATGTCCTCAGTCCAGCTCATGGGGCAGAAGGGCGTCATGGAAAAAGTTCCTGTCGAAGGCCGCAGCTTCAAGGAGGCGCTCAGGATCACTGTAAAGGAAAAATGCGGCGCCCAATGGGATGTGCAGATAGCCATTCCTTCTACCATGAAGCTTTCGAAAGGCGATGCGGTGATCGTCAGGATGTGGGCCAGGACCGTTTCCGCTGAAAACGAGACAGGAGAAGCATATGTTTCAGGAGGGGCCCAGAGGAACAAGGCGCCTTACGAGAAGCCTGTATGGTCCAGCTATAGCATTCCCCGCGAATGGCAGAAGATCGAATTTGGAGGAATAAGCAATCTCGACATGCCTGCGGACGAAGTGATGCTGTACTTGCATCTCGGACAGAACATCCAGTCATTGGAAATCGCAGATCTGCAGATGGTGAACCTGGGGGCCAATGTTCCAAAAAACCTTCTGCCGCGTTTGAATCTCACATATGACGGCAGGAAACCTGACGCGCCATGGCGCAAGACTGCCGAAGACAGCATCGAGAAGATCCGCAAGGGGGATATTAAGGTCATGGTTACGGATGCCGATGGCAGGCCGGTCGAGGGAACTGACGTGAAGATCAGGATGAAGAAGCATGCCTTTCCTTTCGGCACCTGCGTCAACGCCGCATTCTTTGGCGGAGAAAAGGACGAGAACAGTCCGGACGTGAAAAGATATCGCGAGGAATTCATGAAGCTCTTCAACTGCGCGGTGATTGAGAACCATCTGAAGCCGCCGATGTGGGAGAATCCGAAATTACGAGCATGCGTCATGAACGCGCTAAAATGGCTGAAGGACAATGATATTCTCATAAGAGGGCATACGGCGGTTTGGCCGTCCGAGAGGAATTTCGCACAGTCCTGGAAGAGAATCATTGGATACAAGGACGGAGATCCGAAAAAGAGCAGGGAAGAGCTGGTTTCTTCCACAAGCGAGGATAACAGAAAGAAACTGTATGACGCGGTGAAAGACCATGTCACCGAGATCTTCACGGCGACAAAAGGCTATTGTTTCCAGTGGGATGTCATTAACGAACCCTATTCGGAGCATACCCTGATGGATCTGTACGGCGACCAGGTGATGGTGGAATGGTACAAGGCTGCGAAACTCGCAGATCCCGGCACGCGGCTGTTCATCAATGATTACGGCATAGTGATGGATGATAACCACGCGGAACACTACATGAAGACGATCAGATATCTCCTGGACAACGGTGCTCCTCTCGAAGGTATCGGGGAACAGGGGCATTACGGACAACAGCCTCCGTCCATTCCAAAGGTTCTCAAAACTTATGACATGCTTGGAAGTTTCGGGCTTCCGGTAATGTGCACGGAATTCGACATTGACAGTTCGGACGAGGAGATACAGGCGGATTTCATCAGGGATTATATGACCACGCTGTTCAGCCATCCTTCCTGCGGAGGATTCCTGATGTGGGGATTCTGGGAAGGCGCGCATTGGAAACCTGAGGCGGCAATGCTTTCGAAGGATTGGAAACAGAAACCCAATTATAAGGCGTATTGTGATCTGGTCTTCAAGAAATGGTGGACCGACTCGGATGGGAAAACTGGCAAGGACGGCACGTATGGCGTCCGCGGTTTCCTGGGAGACTATGAGATCACAGTTGTCAAGGACGGTAAAACCAAAACAGAAAAACTGAAACTTGTTAAAGACGGATCTGCAATTGTCGTCAAGCTGGATAAATAACGATCAAGGAGCATGACAAGCAATATGCTGATTTGGGAAATATCCGGAGTATTATTTTCTTCGCGGGATCAGCCCTGCATTTCGCATACCAATGGTGCGGTCGCCGGAAATCTTCCGCCCTTGTGTCCGCAGTAAATGAAAGCACCTGGGAACACCTGAAGATAGCCTTCTGGCCCGCTCTGGCTTTCTCCGTGGCGGAATATATCTTTCTATCTCCTGTCCCAGGCAACTTCGTCTTTGGCAAGGCTGTAGGACTGGCGATTATTCCGTTGACAATAATAATCATCTTCTATTCGTATACATATATCCTCGGACGCCATTATCTTGTCGCGAACATTGGACTCTTCTTTTTCGCGGCGGCTGTAGGACAGACGGTATCTTGCTGGATCATCTCAATGCCGGTTCTCCCGAATGTATTGCGATTGGCCGGGATATGCCTGCTGGCGGCGATGCTGGTAGCATTTTCGCTGTTGACTTATTTTCCGCCGCGATTCTTCCTTTTCAAGGATCCTGTTGACGGTGGCTATGGGATCAAAAAATGATTTTGGCGGTCAAGATCAGCTTTTCCTGAAATTTCCTGCGGTGATACCTGTCATTTTCTTGAACACCCTCATGAAATAGAAGACATCCTCGAATCCACATTTTTCAGCTGTCTCCTTTATGGACAATCCTTCGGAGAGCATCTGTTTCGCTCTTGATATTTTCATGGAAAGTATGAACTCTTTCGGGGAAGTTCCGGTATGCGCGGTGAAAAGCCTCCTGAAATGGGTCAGGCTGATATTGGATCCGGCGGCAAGATCTTCCACCGAATAATCCTTGTCGGGATTTGCGCTGATTTTCATGATGACCTTCTCCAGGGCAATTTCGCTGACGGAAGAAAACACCAGTTCCTTGGATGTCCTGTAGAGATTCAGGACCATGTCGATGATTATCCTCTTTCTCTCGAGGATCGAATCTATGTCCTCCCTGCCTTTGATCTTGGAGAGCGCCATGTGGGCCTTTTTAACAGATTCATTCTTGTCGCGGAAGACGGGCTTCGCAAGGTATCCCATCTTCTCAAGGACAGCTGATTCCGGTCCGCCCCATACGACCCAGAGGCTTTTCCATTCGCCTATCGGATAATACAACGTGGGAATTCCGGGATAGACGATCATCACATCGCCGGCCTTCACATTTTTTCTTCCGGCGTTTTCGGAAATATGGAAGCCTTCATTTTTTTCAATGTAGACCGCAGCGTATAGCCCGAGGACCCTCAGCTTGTCCGGCCTCTCCGAACTTACAGCCTCGCCGGTTCTGTCGACCCAGAGCCCGAGCGCCTTCTCAAAACTGAGAGGAGTCCTGAACGTTTCTGACCTTAACACTTCCAATCTATTGATGGTTGATTTATCCATATATATGCTTTTTACGTCCATTGCCGTTCCAGATATTATATATGATATTAAGGCAGAAACAAGAAATATCCATATATGGACGATAAGTCAATAAGTAGGACGGTTTTTAAACCGTCAACATTTTTTAAAATAAGCAAACCGTCGGGTTAAAACCCGACATACTTATGAAAAAGGAGATAGGACATGAACGCAAGGCAAAGGACATTGGAGACTTATCTTTTTGGTAATCCGGACAGGATCCCCCTGGATCCGGGCTGGGGCAGGAAATCAACCAGGGAAGCATGGAGGACACAGGGAGTTCCGGAAACCGTGAAGGACTCGGAGCTCATTGAATATGCATACAGGCAGGCAGGTGGAAAACTCGATTGGCCCAAAAGGGGGATGGGATTCAATGTCAACGAGAAAATGATCCCGCAGTTCGAGGAGAAGGTGATTGAGAGGAAGGAGAATTCGCAGATTGTCCAGGACTGGAAAGGCAACATCTGCGAAATTGGCAATGAGTTCACCGTAGAATATCTCAGGACTGCGATTGATTTCGTGACCCGCCGCTGGCTGAAGTGTCCCGTTGAGAACCGTGCCGACTGGGAGGAGATGAAGAAGCGCTACAATCCTGACGACATGTCAAGGTATCCTGAAAATCCAACGAAACTTAGAAAGGATCTGGCCGACAGGGATTATTTCCTGCAGCTGTCATTTTCCGGACCGTTCTGGCAGTTGCGCGAGTGGCTCGGTTTCGAGAACCTGTGCACGATGTTCTATGACGATCCTGATTTGGTCAGGGATATGATCATGTTCTGGCAGGAACACGTTTCAGCCCTTCTGAAAAATACATTCAAGGATTTCATTCCGGACTCGGTCCATCTTTCCGAGGACATGGCGTACAAGTCTTTCTCGATGATCTCCCCGGACATGGCCAGGGAATATCTTCTGCCCACCTGGAAGAAATGGGGCGAGATAATCCGTGGTGCCGGAGTTCCGGTCTACGCGATGGATTCGGATGGATTCATCGGCGAACTTATACCTCTCTGGATTGAGGCAGGAATAAACGTCTGCGATCCGATCGAAGTCGCGGCAGGAAATGACATAGTTGATTTCAGGAGGCGTTTCGGCAGGAACATGGCTTATTTCGGCGGAGTCGACAAGAGGGCGATGGCCAAAGGCGGAAGATTCATAGAAGATGAGATCAAGAGGATCGAACCAGTGATCAAGGATGGCGGATTCATCCCCAGCTGCGACCACGGTGTGCCGTCCGATGTATCCTGGCCGGACTTCGTCTATTACACGAAGCTTCTTTCCAGGAGCACAGGATGGCTGTGACAATCTGGAATACGCGGAAAGATGCCAATTTGAATCTTGCATATCTTTAATTACCTTACTGGCATTATGAAGATATCCAGTCCTAAATCTTGCGATGTGGAAATCATCGCCCATCGTGGAGCGTCATATGATGCGCCGGAGAACACTGCCGCCTCGTTCAATCTCGGATGGCGGCAGAATGCCGATGCCTGTGAGCTGGACATCAATTTCTCCGGTGACGGGCAGATAGTTGTCATTCACGATCACACTACCGGGCGCACGGCCGGCTATGACAAAAAAGTTTCAGAGCAGACATTTTGCGGACTTCGCAAGCTGGATGCAGGTTCATGGAAAGGGCCTCAGTGGAAAGGCGAGAAGATTCCGTCGCTTGGAGAAGTCCTTGAGACGATCCCTGACGGCAAGAGAATTCTTATCGAAATCAAAACTGGGCCGGAAATACTAACTGAACTGGAACGTGTGTTCAAGGTGTCCGGCAAGAAACCGCAGCAGATGCCCATCATCTCATTCAGCTATGAAGTGGTGAAACGGGCAAAGGATAAATTTCCTGAACATGAAGTTTACTTTCTTTATGGATGGAAAGACGTAAAGGATGAAGGCGGGCAACTTTCAATTGACGAACTGATTGACATTGTCAAATCTGCGGGACTTGACGGAGTGGACGTCAATTACGGGCCTTGGATTGATGCAGTCATGGTGAAAAAGGTCAGAGATGCCGGACTCAAATTCTATGTCTGGACAGTCGACGACCCCGTGGCTGCAAAAAAGCTTGCCTCATATGGTGCCGATGGCATCACGACAAACCGCCCGCAGTGGATCAGGGAAGAACTTGGATAGATTTCATCGGAATTATCAGGTAGCAACAGGGAATTTCCTGATGGCAAAAAAAAGCCCGCCGTTTCGGGCGGGCTTTTTGGAATCTGCTAAATCCGCATGAATCAGATTTCTTCTCCGACTTCCCAGCGGATGAACCGTTTTATGGTAACGCCAGGATTGGCTTTTTCAACGGAGACCTTGTCATCCCTGAGCCATGGCTGCTTTGTAAGGCAGACCTCTGTATACCATTTGCTGATCTTGCCGGCAAGGATCTTTTCAAGCATTGCAGCAGGTTTGTCGCCGAGCTGCGCCGCGGCTATTTCCTTTTCCTTGGCGATGACTTCCGCAGGAACACTTTCCGGATTCAGGTATTGTGGCTTGAACGCCGCAATATGCATGCAGATGTCGTTGAGAGCCGTCTGGTCCAGGCTTGTCCCTTCGGCATCGAGCATCACGCCGATCTTTCCGCCCATGTGGAGATAGATCGCGCAAGCGCCCTTGCTTTCCCATTTGACCGCCCTGCGGATCTGCATGTTCTCACCTGTGACCGCGATGTTCTGGGTGAGGGCTTCCTTTTCCTTTTCAAGGACTTTGGCGATGACATCTCCATCGCCGGGCACATTGATCGTGTTATTGGCGATGCCCTTCACGAATTCACGGAACTTCTCGTTTTTCGCGACGAAGTCAGTTTCGCAGAGGACTTCGACAAGTGCTCCCTTGCTTCCGCTTATGCAGGAGGCTATGACTCCTTCCTTGACGGCTTTGCTTGCCCTCTTTTCAGCTTTGGCGGCACCGGACTTCCTCAGTATGTCAACGGCCTTTTCCATGTCGCCGTTCGAATCTATTAGGGCTTTACGGCAGTCCATCATTCCGGCCCCGGTTTTTTCACGGAGCTCCTTCACTTGTAATGCGCTTACTTCAGCCATGATATTCAAATCTCCAATAATTGTGTGTTATTCAGCCTTTTTCTCAGCCGGCTTTTTAGCTTCCGGCTTCTTTGCGGCTTTAGGTTTCTCGGTCTTTGCGGGTGCGGCTGCAGCGGGCGCTGCCGCCTTCTTCTCTGCCGGAGCGGCGGTTTCAGCTTTCACTTCGCCTTCCTTTGCTGGTGCAGCAGCTGCAGCGGGTGCTGCTGCCTTCTTCTCAGCGGCCTTAGGGGCTGATGCGCCTCTTCTCGGGCCACCCTGTCCACCGCCATCCCTCCTGGCTCCGCCTCTGCCTTGTCCGTCCTTTCTCGGAGGACGTCTCTTCTGCGGAGGAGCATCTTTCTGCTCGGCCTGCCTGGCGGCTCTTTCGGCTTCTTCAGCAGCCTGGCGTTCACCTGCGGACCTCTGGTAGATCTCGTTTGCGTAGCATATGCTTTCGGCGATGACGTCGATAATGACCTTGATGGATCTGACAGCGTCGTCGTTGG
>JANYBI010000191.1 GCA_025360875.1 Lentisphaerota bacterium | reverse complement strand
CCGATACAGAACGCACCCGGCTACGCCATCGCAAGGCTCGGGCAGGACGGACCGATCATGTCGAACGCCAGCATCAAAATTATCACTGCCGAAGCTACTCATCCCTCTTTGGGCGTCATTGAGAACTTCATGGACGGTAGCTCCATGGTCCAGAGCCAGATCAGCCTCAGCTATGTACCGCCGGACCTGAGCATCTACCTGAAAATATTCGTAGGCGGCATAACGTTTGATGACGGCCTAATAGAACGCTGGATTACTGCAGCAGACTTTGATGAATACGGAGTCTACAGGTACAACATGATCAGGGCGCCAGGCGCCTACACCGGCAACTGCCATACGATCAACCTCTACCAGGGCTCGGTGCTCTTGAAGGCGTATTGATGTATTTATGTTTAAATTTTAAAGATAATCTATATATGAGGAATACATGATGAAAACAAGAATATTTGTACTGCTATTTCTTCTGAGCTTGAGCTTTACTGCGAAGGCTGCTAATCCACCTACTGATCCGCCACCGCCGCCGGGTAAAACAGATGAACAAAGGGCAAGGGATGAAGCCGCCAAGGCCAAATACGAAAAAGACTTGGCCGAATACAATAAGCAGAAGTGCAAGTGCGGTCCAAAGCCGGAGATGCCCAAACCTGAATGTATAAGCATGGAAATCCCTTTTGGAAACCCTGTTCATCAATCCCTAATTCCTTCCGGGATTATACTTCTTGAAAGGGAAAAACCTTCGGCATCACTCTTTACACCTCAAAGTCTCGCTTTTGATTTCAATTTCAATTCTTATATCAATGACGTTAAAACTTCCCCCTCCACAGGTATTTCCCGCGAAGTCACCATTTACCGTCCCAACGCCCAAGGAATCAAGTATCAGTTCAAGACCGGTGAGTCAGTCGCAACTCCCATCGACAAGGATATATCCTTTACTTCAAAGCTGAGAATGATTGACGCCAATGGCAATCCGGTTGCCGACAATCCCGCATATTATGAAAGAATATTTGCTAACGGGAGCAAGGCTCGCTTTCCTGCAAATCAGTTCATCATGGTGAAACCTGTCATTATCGATGCGGATGGGCAGGAAATCACATCAGACAGCGTTGAAGTACAGGTGGAACCAATCTACATGGATCAATCCATCCGCCAGATATGGTCCGCCGCTGATGGACTTGCAGATTTTGTCGTAATTGACGACTATAAGTATGAGATTCGATTCTACGCTCCGGAAAACGCGGGATCGAAGAACGGCCAAGGTCTCTATGTCCCCCAGGGCAATCCATTCAAACTGTATTCAATCGAAAATCCTAACAGGAGCGATACAAATTTCAACAATGTCCGCATAACCCAGACCATAGCAGGAACAAGCTACATATATGACTGGGAATACGTTGAGGCTTCAAATGCCTGGATGATCATAGCTGGCGCAGGGCTAGGCAAGGCTTCAAAACACTATTTCGGCGACTATAGGACAGGTGACTGCCAGATAGTGGATGAGACCAGGGACGCCACCAATAATCTTCTTGCCAGGAAAGTCTCGAATTCCCATAATTTCGCATGGAAAGCAGAAATTGTCGACGAGACGATAGACCCTGATGGTGCAAATCTCAAAACCACATACACATATTACACTACACCTTCTGAAGCGGGAAAATATGCTAAGATAAAGACTGTCCAGAAACCCGACGGCTCATGGGAAAGCTATGATTATGATTCTATTGGACGGACGACACTTGTAGTTTCCTCGTACCTTGATGCCGCCTTCAACTCAGCCGCAGGTTCCGCAAAGGCTGTTTATTATTCCTACACTCCTTTAGATACCGCCGATGTCCTTTTGGAAAACGATGGCCGTCCGCGCACCGTTGAGACAAAAATCCTGGGAACAACCGTAAATAAAAAATATTTCGTATACAAGAATGTCGGAGGTGAGGGTGTCGAAATAGAGGAGGAAGGGATAGCCGCCTTTGGAGATTCAGCCAACCAGCGCAAAACGACCGTCTATTATGCGGGTACCGCAGACAATGCCTCTAAAGGCCGAGTCAAGTCTATAACATGGTCTGATGGGAAGAAGGACTCCTATAGCTATGAATACGGGACCTATTCCGCAAACCCTGATCCGGCTTCATGCTCATTCTCGGCCGGTACCGGGGATGCCTTGAGGCAGACCATTGTCCACGGCACAACCGCAAATCCTGCCGGTGTCGCAGGAAAATCAACTAAGGAAACAAAGGTGACTGATGGCAGGAGCAATGATGTCATGACCGAAAATTATGCCTATGACGGAACTTATTCCAGAATTGCATGGAACGTGCAGACTTTCGATTCCGAGCACCATGTCATCGCCTCATATAATTCCAACGGCACATATTCGACCGCGACATGGAACTGTTGCAGCAAGGATTCCGAATCCACCAATGATGGAACCCACTA
>JANYBI010000180.1 GCA_025360875.1 Lentisphaerota bacterium | reverse complement strand
CAGCAATGCGGAAATCGCAAAACTTCTGATTGGCAAGGGGGCAAATGTTAATATCAGAAACAGAGATAATGAGACTGCGCTCAATTATGCGGCAACAGCTGGTTTAGATGATTTAGTTGAAGTATTGCTTGAGAATGGCGCAGATGTCGATAATAGGGTTGTTAAGGGCAATAGGGGTACACCTTTGATGTCCGCTACAAGATATGGCAATGTGAAAACCATGGAAGTGCTGTTGAAACACAAAGCAAATGTCAATATGACGAATAATGATGGTGAAACCGCATTGGATTATGCCAAGACCAATACCGATGATGAGAAAGAAGCATTGCTAATAGCCCATGGCGCCAAGACAGGCGCAGAACTTAAGGCCGATGAGCAAAAGCTCGTACCTCCTGCCGACGCCGATAAAACAAAGTAGGCTAAGAACATGCCTTGCGGCATTGACTACAAGCAATTCATTGGGAAAAATCAATTGCCGGCAAGATGCCGGCGCTCCCAATGAAATTATTTTCTAGGTTATTCGTGGTAAATTATTTCTGTGTCTTCTGTGTGTTCTGTGGTTAAAATCCCTATTTGTAAATTTCCCCTTTGCGATATGCCGCCCAGGCATTTTCAAACCAGGCATCCTCTTTCGGGAGTTCGCGCCTGGGAACCCAGCAGTTCTCGACTTTGCCGTCGATTGTGGCGGCCGTTTCAAGCACCTTGTTCCTGAACTCAGGATTTTCCTGCAGGAATTTCCATTCGCTTCCGAGCTTCGGATGGGCTTGGACCCCCTTTTCGTCCAACACAAGCGCCGAACCACGGCTTCCAACACCGTCATTGACGACCTTGTTCACGGCTTCAAGATATACGGCGTGTGCAAAACACAGCTGGAGATTCCGGACTGCTTCCGGCATGTCCTTGATGTTCTTGAAAGAACACCCCTCTTCAATCAGCTTGTTCCACTGCCTCCAGGCGTCCTGCACTGAATCCCTGAGGATTTTCGATGAACGGATGTGGGCTGCGGACTTTGACATCCTGGACTGGAATTCGTTCCTTGTCTCCGCCCAGCTGCTTTTCGAATTTGAACTTTTCCCCAGCCAGTCCATCAAATCCCTGATCTTCCGTTCCGCGACTTTCTTCGCCAATCCCAAGTTGAGAGTGCTTCCGGCATATTTGTTTGAAATATATTCCGCAGCCCTGAATCCTGAGACCTGTCCGGAATTGAGAGCAGCTCCGCCCGGACGGTAGACGCCATGTGATCCGTTGACCTCGCCAATCGGGAAAAGATGTCTGATGTTCAATGATTCCCACCAGAGATTTCCGGCGAGACCGCCATTATTGTGCTGTGCGCAGACCGCGATTTCGAGAGGCTCTTTCCTGATATCTATCCCGTGATCCAGATAAAGGGAGATGGCCGGTTCGTTCATCTTTGTCAGACGCTCTATGGGCGTTCCGAAAAGAGCGCCAGATTTCTCAAGATACTCGTGGGCCTCGGGACTGAGCGACTTGAAGTCGAGTCCTGCGCAATTTGAGCGGAAATCAAGATAGACCCTGCGGCCTTTCAGGACTGTTTCAATGTAGACGAGAATATCGACGATGGAGGAACCACCGGCGACTTTCCGCGGATCGAACGGCCACTGGTATCCCTTCAGGAATATCATGCTGTTCATCTCGCCGGCGGATTCGAAGTAATCGCGCATGAACTCCCTCGCATCACTCTTTCCGTCTGCATTGGTGCTTATGAACTTTGGAATGACCTGCATGTAGGTCCCGGAAACGTTCCAACGGAATTTTATGGATGCAAGCCCGTACTGCGATTCGGACAGGCTCTGCGCCTTTGCGCCTTCCATCAGCGCCAGTCCGATGGCTCCAGTATGCACTTCGGGATAGACGCTGGTCTTGTAAAGTCCGCCAGGTCCGCCTGTCGCAAAAACTACGTTGTCGGCAAAATACACCTCGAATGCGCTCTCCTGTGATTTCGCCTTGCAGTTCATGACGATCGCGCCCGCGGCACGCTTTCCGTCTTTTTCCTCAACCGTCAGGAGAGATGCGACCACGCGGTCTTCTGCGATCTGGATATTGCGGCGCTTGGCCTCCTTTATCAGGGATCTGCACATTTCGCGGGACGTGTAAGGTCCGACAGATGTGGCGCGCCTGAACGGATCGTGATCCGTCTTGTATCCTACGAACTGGCCGTATCTGTCACGGGGAAATGCGACGCCGATGTTCACGAGGTTGAAGAACGCCCGTCCGGAAAGCGCCGCCTCGACAAGCGCCAGATCCCCATGCATCCCACCACCGTTGAAAAACGACTGTGCGAGCAGATACGGGGAGTCAGTGTTTTCACCGTACATCCCGATCTTGTAGTATGTCTGCTTGTCGCTGCCGGTGTTTATGGAAGTTCCCTTCTGGAGCCCTTCAGTGACAATCAGAATGTCCGTAATACCGTTCGCATGCAGCTGTACCGCGGCGTTGAGCCCCGCCGCCCCG
>JANYBI010000178.1 GCA_025360875.1 Lentisphaerota bacterium | reverse complement strand
ACGTGCATAACCTGTTGAATATTTTGACACGCTGAAGCTGTGAACTCCAACGGGTAGATTTCCGCAACAACCGGTTTATGTATTTCTGCAATCGACTCTCTCAATATGGACGCCGCTTCGATCAGGTATCTATGCCCTTTCTCACTCTTGAAATTCGCCACAGTGACCGCGCAAAAATCATCGGGGCCAATACCAAGGTCAGCCCTTTTCAATGTGCTGAGGGAGAACCGGTTGCGAAATTCGCAGACATCTATGCCGTTATAAACTATCTTGGACATGCCTTTGAAAGCAGGATACGCTTCCAAGAAAGATTTTTCGACGGTCTTGGATACTGAAATGGACATGGATGACCTTCCAACTGCCCATTTCATCCATGTTCCAAGAATTCCCACAGGGCGCTGCTGTATCGAATGCACATGCATTATCCGTGCGGATATGCAGGCTAAAACGGCGGCTGACTGGCCTATTAGATGTGAAAGCAGAAGGTGGGTGTGGACAATGTCGACCTTGTTCTTCCTAAGCATCCAGGCTAGGTAAACTATCTTGAAGACAAAGTTGTACCTGTTGACTTCCAGGAAATGGATCTTAAAGCCTTTTTTCTCCAGAATATCTGCATAATAACCTTTACCGAACAGACAGAATATCACGGGATTTACCATGCTCCTGTCGAATCGGGGAATTGCCGACGCCATTGTCGTCCAGCCGCCGATCATGAGGTCATCGAAAATCATCGCGACGTTCAGTTGTTTCTCCATTTGCTTCCTACTTCAAATATGAAATTCAAGAACATGCCTTGCGGCATTGACTACAAACGAATTGCACAAACAACTAGGATTTGTTGGTAGTTAAGCCCGCAAGGGCTGTTCTTTGCCCTTCACTCTTTAATGTTTTAGTCTGCACTAAATATACACCGCTGGTTTTTATATGGAAACGCTGATAGCTTATATGAGCTGATTGAAAAATTGGCGAACTCAAGGTAGGGATGGCTCTCCGAGCCATCAGTTTTGACATGGCGCTTTCAAAGAAATCGCCCTACCTTCGTCGATATGCAATTCCCTTATATAAATGGAGAACATGGATATAGAAAGTTTTTTTGTATGTCCTCTCTGCAGGGGTAACTTGTCCCGAAAGGATCAGATTCTGTCATGTTCCGGATGCAGTAGGGATTTTGGACGAAACAGATCCATCCGGGATTTCAGGACCGTATTCAAAGATCCTTCCACTGGCTGGAGCGCAGAAGCATTTGATCTTGCATACGAGGAATATGATCAGGGAGTCGGATTCAAGGACAGGAAGACGTATGCCGCAAGCGAAGGCATTCCCATTGCAGCGGATGAATATCTTGAATCTGAAAAGGAGTTGAAAATAAAGAATTTCGTCCGTGGACAAAAACCTTTACGTATGCTTGATCTTGGCTGCGGTTCCGGCTGGTTCTCATTTGAAATGTCAGAGCGCAGTCCTGAAACTGTTATTTATGGCATAGACGTTTCCGTATACAAGGCGAGTGTTTTCCGGGATCAGATAATATCCAGGAACCTCGAGAACAAACTGGTATCAGCCGCAGCAAATGGAGAGAATCTCCCATTTCCAGATGCTTTTTTTGAAATTGTCGTCATGGATGAAGTAATCGAACATCTACTGGAACCGAACAAGACGCTAAAGGAGGCAATGCGGGTTATCAAACCTAGCGGATATCTTCTGATAACCACGCCTTCGAGATTCATGACAAAGTTCTGGAAACTGTCGGCAATCATCCCCACTTTTCTGAAAAGGCTGTGCAAAGGCGAACCATTGTCGAGGGAAAATAAAAGAGATCTCCATGAGAACTTGTTTCACCCATCGGAATTGAAGAGCATGATAAGGGAGTCCGGATTTGATATAGAAAAGTGGGAACGGGTGATATTCCTCCCCCATGAATCCTATCTCCAATTTATACCCTCTTTTTTATTGAAAATCATGATATTCAAAGCGAGGCTTACGGGTAAAATACCATTTCTGAAATTCCTGGGGCTGCATCATTATATAATCCTAAGAAAAACGAGGTAAATCCGGAAGGAGTCAGGAGTCAGGAGTCAGATGGATCCGTTTGTAGTTAAGCCATTATTGGCTGTGTTTTGAAAAACAAAGAACACGCAATATTGCGTTAACTACGAACAAATACCCTAAGACGAAAAAGCTTTGTATTCGCGCTGTAGCCGTGTCATTCTGCTGACACGTTTTTATTCCGCCTATGATTGACCCGCTGTAGAGTTGCCTGTACGCCATAGGCGCACAAGTCTCAGGCAAGAATAATTATTGCCGTTGAATTGGAGCCGGTTATTGGCTATAGGTTATCAGTTATTGGTTATATTCGCATTTCCGAACTTTCGAACTTCCCCTTACGCCGTCACGGCGAAGCTTGTCCGAGACGAATAATGCTACATCTGGATAAACACAGGCAAGACCTGTCCTGAGTTTATCGAAGGATGCCTGTGCTACAATCATTCGTGGTGCTATATTAATGCATCAATGAAGAAGATACTTATAATTTTTATTTTTACCCTATTTATCCCATGGCAGGCGTTCTCCCAGACGCAGGCATGGCATTCAGGGCTTTTCAGGGTCAACACCACTATCAGCGCCGGCGAAGAAAGCATTGAGACGATAGCTTCGAAAGCTGAGAGAAACGGCATGGAATTCGTCGTATTCAGCGACCAGTTCCTTGTAAAGGGCGAATACGGTCTGTTGCCTTTCAGAAATCTATTATGCAAAAGCATGGCAAGAAAAAGCATTACAACGTACGGGATTGAAGAATATCTGGACAGGATTGAAAGCGCGGGCAAGAAGTATCCAGGCCTGACTCTCATACCAGGCGCGGATATCGCTCCGCACTACTACTGGACCGGCTCCCCTTTTAAAAACAACCTCACCACACACCAGTTCAGCGAACAGCTCACAGTGTTTGGCGCCAAGGATCCGGTATTCTACAGGAAACTGCCGGTAATACATAACGATTATATGGTTTTTTCATTTCTTAATTTCATCTTTTCCTGTTCACCTATCCTTATTTCTGTTATCGGTGCGCTTGTCCTGTTATCGTCAAAAAAACCATATTACGTGGACGCCCAGGAAAACAAATATTACAAGCACAGGAAACTTAAACTCTCTGTTGGGGCATTTCTCATCTTGACAGGCATCCTATGGTGCGCAGACAACAGGCCGCTGACATATAAGACGGGATTCAACCAGTATTCGGATTCCGATGCTTTGCCATATCAGAAAGTGATTGACTATGTCAGGAGCAAAGGCGGGGATTCGGCAGGGATCACATGGTCCTGCCCTGAGGCCAAGATGAGGGATAAGATATACGGGATCAACCTCATCTCCGCTCCTTATCTGGATGACATAGAGCGCACAGCGGATCATAACGGATTTGCCGGTATTTATGGTGACGCTTTCCATGCGCATGAAGTCGGGAACACCTGGGACAAGATCCTCATGGAATACTGTTCCGGGAAAAGGAAGGTGCGTCCCGTCATCGTAGGCGAAGCTGATTATCACGGAAGGGTGGATATCAAATTCATACAGACTGTCATAAACTGTCCGAAGGTCAATCATGAGAACATCATGTATTCCCTGCTTGAAGGCCGTTCGTATGCGGTCTCAAATGCTGGTAACAGCCACATAACTATTGAAAATGCGTCTGTTGAAAACGGCATATGCATATCCGGTCCCGGGGAAATCGTAAAGTACAGTTCAAGATCTCCAGTCATCCTCAACATCAAGGGAAAAGTCGAACCCCAGGAAAAAGGGGCGAATCTCCAGGGTGAAATCAGGATAATATTGGATGGCAGGGAAATCACAAGGAAACTGATAAACGTTGAAAACTTCGCCCTGATAGAGCAGTTGCCTGCAAATGAACTTGACAAAAACACAGTACGCCATTATGTAAGATTCTATATCAAATCACCGGCAGGACTTATCATATGTAATCCGATATTCATTGATCTTTAGGTTTTCACGCAAATGTCCAAATATCTTAAAATTATCTGTGTGTTCCTGATATTGCTGGCTATTTCAACCAAGGTGGCGGTAGTCTGCCTTAACGGTCCTGCCCCACATTACACGGAAAAGATAAGTGTAGACGAGATAAATTATCTTGAACTCGCATCAAATCTGGTCGATTTCAAATGCTATGGCGCCTGGTCCGAAGGTTTTTACCTGCAGTCCACAAGATCGCCCGGATATCCGGCCTTTCTCGCTTCCATGTATCTGTTCTCGGGAAAATCACCAGCATGGCTCCCTCAAGTCATGAATCTGCTGCTGGACTCTCTCAACATAATACTCATATACCTGATCGGCAGAAACATATATGGCAGAAATACCGGACTTGTAGCAGCTGTCCTGTATTCGACTCTTGGCGGAACATTTATTTATGTGAAATTTGTGACATCTGAAATCTTCGCCCTTTCCCTCCTCCTGACATCATGCTTCTTCCTGTCCTGCCTGAAAAACCACTACAGGCAGTCGATTGCGGGACTTGTCATAACCTATGCAATACTGATCCATACAAAACCGGCCTTCCTTATTGTCCTTCCTTTCATCGCCCTTTGCATTTACTTCTCCATTTCAGCGGAAAAGAGAAAGATCAGAATTTGGAAATCAATCATACCGATAATGGCCATCATGCTTCTCTGTATCCCGTGGACCGTCAGGAATTACATAGTCCATAAGACACTTGTGCCGATAAGCACTTTTTCAGGCTGGCATCTCTTAGTTGACGCTGAAAGCTCCGACAGTCTTTCCCTAAAAAAACTCACCGACCACGCTTACGACCCGAAACGCAAGGGGTACACCGAGGGGGAATATTTCAGTGAGAGCAAAGAGCTTTTCATGAAAAGTTCCTTGAAGAATCCGGCAAGGCTTGTTTTTTCAGGCATCTGCAGGTTCAGCTATTACTGGATACCCCAGGAGCCATATTTCCGTATTTTCCAGCCGAAAGCCTATATCATGCCCGTCTATCTCACCGACAGGTTATTCATACCGTTCCCCGATTTCGAGGGGATACTGTATTTGTCGCTCATGATCCTGGCGTTCTCCATCTATTGGTTAATGCGGGCTTTGCCCGCAACCCAATATCGAAATTCGAATGTCGAAATTCGAAACAAATTGGCAATTAACGAAATAACAAATGTTTCAAACATTGTTTCAAGATTATCTCGTATTTCGTGCTTCGAATTTCGGATTTTTCATCCACTTAAAGCATGGATTATAAAAAGTTCACCGCTTCTGCTTCTGCTTTTCTTCTATTCCCTTGTGCACATAATAAGCATGCCTCTAGAGCAGTACAGGTTCTTAATTGAGTCAATATTCATTATTCTGCTCTGCGGCTTCACTTTTGACATTTTCTTCCACAGCAAAGCTAAACAGCCCTACCTCCTTGTTGATATTTTCTATATCATGCTTGTCCCGGCTTTCCTCTGCCTGATGCTCGTCGCGCTTTTCTTGAACAAACC
>JANYBI010000158.1 GCA_025360875.1 Lentisphaerota bacterium | reverse complement strand
AAAAGAGACCGCACCAGATGGTTCAAAGGATGAGAATGTTTTTGATATTCAGCAGGGGGTAGCGATAAGCATCTTTGTAAAGAAAGCTAAAAGCAAAACCAAAAGCGGCGCTGACACGCCGCACTCCAAAGACGGCTCCGCCGTCAAAATCCAACACGCGGAAATATTCGGAAAACGTGAATGCAAATATGAGTTTTTGAATGTGAATTCTTTTCAGAGTATTAAATGGAACGAACTGACAAGCAAAATGCCAGATTTATTTTTCGTTCCAAAGAATTTTGATATTCAGAAAGATTATACTAAAGGCTTTGCTATCAACGAACTTATGGCATTGTATGCCAGCGGCGTGACAACGCATCGGGATCATTTTGTAATTGATTTCGATAAATCAGAATTAATAAATCGAGTTAAGGCTTTTTTAGATCCATCATTTTCGGATGATATAGTAGGAACTAAATTTAATCTAAAGGATAATCGTGATTGGTCTTTGCATGATACAAGATTAAAAACTACATATGATCAAAAAAAAATACAGACAATCGATTATCGACCATTTGATCGACGTGCCATTTACTATGACTCAAAACTAATCGATTTTTGCCGTGATAATGTTATGAGGCATATTGTAGGCGGTAACAAAGCATTACTCGCTCTTCGGCAGTCGAGAAACAAAGAACAGGGCACTTTTTTTATTAGTAAATATATCGTAGGAAAAGATACTGTTTCTTCACTAGACAGATGTACAGTTTTCCCCCTCTACCTCTACCCCGACGCTGACGAATTGAATTTGGGCGAAGGGAAGGTAGCGGAGCGGGTACCGAACCTGAACATGGAAATAGTTGCGAAGTTCGCAGAGAAGATTGGATTGGAATTCAAGAGTAGCGCAGACATTCCTGTCTGCGAATCGGAAACAGGCAAGAATGCCTGTTTTACTCCGGAATCTCTTCTCGACTACATCTACGCCGTGCTGCACTCCCCGAACTACCGTGAGAAATACAAGGAATTCCTGAAGATAGATTTCCCAAGAATACCCTTACCTCAAAATGCAGAAGAATTCTGGTCATTTGTCACAAAAGGCTGCGAACTCCGCAAGCTCCACCTCATGGAATCTCCCGAACTCGACACGCCGATTACTAGCTATCCGGTCAGCGGAACCAACCTGGTCGACAAGGTTGTCTTCAAACAATGTAGCACAGGCGTCTCGCCTGTGTCTTCTTCTTCCTCTTCAGGCAAATCTTCTCCTGTTTGCGAAGCAAGTAGGTCGGGCTTTCCAGCCCGACAAGATTGTGGCGGCCTGAAAGACCGCCCTACTTTCGGCCAGGTCTTCATCAACAAGGAGCAGTATTTCGACAATGTCCCCGAGGTCTCCTGGAACTTCTTCATCGGCGGCTACCAGCCCGCGCAGAAATGGCTGAAGGACCGCAAAGGCCGCACGCTGTCATACGACGACATCGTCCACTACCAGAAAATCATAGTCGCGCTGAAACGGACTTCGGAGATCATGGGAGAAATTGACAAGATCAGGATATATTAGACGTATATGAACAACGACGAAAGAAATGTTTTAAGGACCATCAAAAGCGGTGAAGGCCTGACGGTTGAGTTTAAGCAATGTCAGAATGGCCTTAGCAAAGATGTTTATGAAACTGTGTGTTCGTTTCTGAACCGTCACGGGGGAACTTTGCTGCTTGGTATCAGCGATAAAGGTACTGTGACCGGAATTGCTGCTGATGCCGTGGAGCAGATCAGGAAAGACTTTGTGACAGCAATAAACAATCCCCAGAAGATTAATCCTCCGGCATATCTCTCGATAGAGGAGATTGCGCTCAAGGGAAAATCTGTTCTGCAGATATATATCCCTGAAAGCTCACAGGTTCACCGCTGCAATGGACGCATCTATGACAGGAACGAGGATGGGGATTTTGATATTACGGACCACACACGCCTTGTCACCGAGTTGTACCATCGCAAGCAAACCACATATTCAGAGAATAAGATCTATCCTTTTGCAGGATTGAAAGACATGCGGACGGATTTGATCGCGAGATGCCGGAAACAGGCAAGTGTCTTCCGTGAAGGGCATCCATGGAGCGGAATGGACGATCTGGGCCTGCTGAAAAGCGCCCAGCTATATCAGACAGATCCGGAAACAGGCAAAAGTGGAATCACGCTTGCCGGTATTCTGCTTTTAGGCAAAGATACACTGATTCTTTCGACCATCCCGCATCACAGAACCGATTTGATTCTCCGCAAGGTGAATCTCAACCGTTATGACGACCGGGACATCGTAGAAACCAATCTAATCGAAAGTTACGAACGGATTATGGCGTTTGTCGCCAAACACCTGCCCGATCCGTTTTATCTCGAGGGAGACACCCGTATAAGCATCCGCGATTCCATTTTCCGTGAAGTTGCCTCGAATATCCTGATACACAGGGAATATATGAACCCATTTCCCGCCAAATTCATAATCGAGAGCACGCAGGTACGGACTGAAAACAGCAATAAGCCGCATGGATTCGGGGCAATTAATCCGACGTCTTTCACTCCTTTCCCAAAAAATCCAGTTATAGCGCGATTCTTCAGGCAGATTGGCCGAGCAGATGAACTAGGCTCAGGATTAAGGAACATGATGAAATATGGCAAGAAGTACGGCAACAAATTGCCGCAGCTCATTGAAGGGGGCATCTTTCAAATAACAATTTCCATCCCTTGCATCGATGCACAAGACATGTCTGATTCCTCCCCTCAAGTAACCCCTCAAGTAACCCCTCAAGTAAGACGTATGCTGGAAATAATTGACAGGGAAATGACAAGGGAACAGCTTATGTCATCTCTAGCGTTGAAAGACCGTAAGAATTTCTATAGCAGCTATCTTGATCCTGCCATCAAAAATGAATTTATTGAAATGACCGAGCCCTCTTCACCCAAAAGCCCTACCCAGAAATACCGTTTAACCGTAAAGGGAAGACAAATTCTTTCAAAATTTTCCTCTGCCAGGAAAATTCCTATGCAAAAGAAGAGGAGAAAGAAAGGAGGTTTGAAATGAACAACAGCGGAACATTGAAGGAGCTTCCGATTTTCTCCTCCCTGACCGACGATGAGATCAGGGACGTATCGGAAATATGCAAATATCAGACCGTCCCTGCCGGAGAGATCATATTTTCCGAAGGCGATTCCGGAAATGTCATGTTCATCGTCATCAGAGGCGCGGTGAGGATCCACACCAGGATAACCGAAAACGTCGACAAGACCCTTGTCACACTGAGGAAGGGCGGGCTTTTCGGCGAGATGGCCGTAATATCTGAGGAGCAGCGGACCGCCACGGCCAAGGCGATCGAAGAAACCGAACTGATCTCCATCGGGCAGGAGGATTTCAGGAGCCTGCTCGACAGGAAGCCTGCGGTGGGAAAGAAGCTTCTCGAGTTCATCGTAAAGGTGCTTGCAGGCAGGTTGAAAGCGACCACCGACCTGTACAGGCAGGCGGTTGACTGGGGAATATCCATCAGCGGAATATTGGAGCTCAACTATAACCAGCTCATATCCCAGCAACGGGAGATAGTGATCGACCTCAACTCCGGAAAGAGCGTAAGCGGCATCCTTCTCAAAGCCGAAAAACATGTTTCCGGACTGGAGCTTCTCTTGAAGACAGGTTCGGAAAAATTCGTAGTCATCCCGTACGCCGCCATCTCTTCGATATCTTTTGCAGCAGGCAAGGAGGATCACGGAGACACGGGGAGGAAGACATAATGGCTGCAGCAATAGACAATCTGCTGGAATTCCTGATAACGAGCGGAGCTTCGGATCTGCATCTCGGCAGCGACCTTGTACCTTCTGTCCGGGTGGACGGGGATATGAGGAAGCTTGAAGGAACGGACATAGTCGACAAGGAGACAGCCCGCAAGCTTATCGAAGAGATCATGCCGGAACACTGCAGGAAGGAATTCGAGGACTGCAATGATACCGATTTCGCATATGAACTGCCCGGCATCGGACGGTTCAGGGTGAACGTGTTCATGGACAAGAACGGGATCGGGACCGTTGTCCGGCAGATCCCCGCGAAAATACTTTCCGCCGATGACCTGGACCTTCCGCAGGCGGTGCGGGATTTCTGTTTCCTGAACAAGGGGCTTGTCGTAGTTACCGGTCCGACCGGAAGCGGAAAGTCCACGACACTCGCCGCAATGATAGATCTGATAAATGAAAAGCGCTCCGACCATATCATCACTATCGAGGATCCGGTCGAGTTCGTGCACAGGAACAAGAATTGCCTCATAACCCATCGTGAAGTGCATAGCCACACAAAGAGCTTCAAAAGGGCGCTCAGGGCCGCGTTGCGCGAGGATCCGGACATTATACTGGTGGGCGAGATGCGCGACCTGGAGACAGTCGAGATCGCAATTGAAACAGCTGAAACAGGTCATCTTGTCTTTGGAACGCTACATACGAATACCGCGTCCAGCACAGTAGACAGGATCATAGACCAGTTCCCCGCTGACAGGCAGGCCCAGATCAGGACAATGCTGAGCACTTCGCTGAAAGGTGTCGTCGCACAGACCCTGCTGAAAAAGAAGACTGGCGGGAGAATCGCCGCGCTTGAAATCCTCATCGTCAACCCGGGAGTCGCGAACATCATCAGGGACGGAAAGACCTACCAGATCCCGTCAATGATGCAGACCGGCAGGAAATACGGGATGCAGACATTGAACGACGCATTGTTTTCCTTTGTGGAGAAAGGCATCGTCACTCCGGAGGAAGCGCTTTACAAGTCAGTTGACAAGGCGAGTTTCGAAACCATGCTGTCGACAGCCGGACACAAACCTTAGCTTCAGGGCAGATATGTTGATTTTTGAATGTTATAAGGATATATTTAGCATTGAATCTGAATTAAATAAAGAGGTGAACCATGAGAATTTTTATTCTGCCGTTAATGGTGCTGATGGCCGCGCTGTCGGTAGGAGCCCAGGAAAAGCCGGCTCCGGCACCTGCCCAGCCTGCCGTTGCCGCACCTGCTCCCGCAGCACATCCAAAGGAACAGATCGTGCCGCAGTTCAAAAAGGAACAGCTGGAACAGATGGTCGCACCGATCGCGCTGTATACTGATTCCCTCCTCGCGCAGGTGCTTGCCGCTTCGACATATCCTGTCGATGTAGTCGAGGCAGCCAGATGGATAAAGCGCAATCCCAGCCTGGACCAGGACGGCATCAATGACGAACTCAAGCTCAAATCATGGGATCCGAGCGTCAAAGGACTGGTCTTCCTGCCTGATATTCTCGCCAAGATGAATGACAACCTAGACTGGACAAAGGAGCTGGGGGACGCTTTCCTCACACAGCAGAAGGATCTGATGGATACCATCCAGGTCATGAGGGGCAAGGCCAAGGAAGCAGGAACCCTGAAGACCGATGCAAACCAGACAGTCACTACAACTCCTGAAGGGCAGACGGAGATCCAGCCCACGAATCCTGAGACAGTATATGTGCAGAACTACGTCCCCTCCACTTCGTACGGTTCAAGCTGGGGCTACAGCGACTGGGAATATCCGAACGTGATGATAGCTCCCTCATGGCCAAGCGGCATCTACCCCCCTTACGGCTGGGCGCTGGGTTACGCCATGGGCTGGGGCAACCGGGCCGTTCTCTACAATAACAACTACTACAACGGCAACTTCTACCGGAACAACCTCAGGAATGCGAATTTAAATGCTGCAAATGCCAACAGGAACTGGACTCATGACGCGTCCCGTGCAAGACAGGTCACGTCAAACACCCAGCAGATTGCCAAGCAGCTCGAAACAGGACGGACAGCCCAGAATTTCCAGGGGGGCAATTCTCCCGCCGCCAAGGAATTGCGCCAGGATGTTCCACAAGGCGACAGGGCTCAGGTCGCTGCGAAGGCACTCGAGAATTCTGCCAAGGTGCAGAACAATGCCCAGAACATTGAAAACAAGGCGCAGACCATAAATCAGAATGCACGGGCTGCAGCTAGCGGATTACAGAACAATGCCCAGAAAGTTGAAGATATGAAACAGGTGGCGAATCAGAACGCCAGGGCTGCCGCAAGCGGCCTGCAGAACAACGCCCAGAATATTGAAAACAGGGCTCAGACCATAAACCAGAACATCCATACAGGGAACACCGCGCTTAAAGGATCCGGGAATGCCAACATGGAGAGAGCTTACAGCAACCGCGGCGCCCAGAGCCGCAGCGTAAGCAGCAGCAAGGCTGTCCGCAGCAGCGGAGCTTCGCGCAGCGGTGGCGGTTCCAGAGGCGGAGGCGGAAGAAGGTAGGAAAGGCATGAATGACGAATATCGGACAATCGAATAACGAAGTTAACCGGAGCGCCGGCATCTTGCCGGCAACTCTTAATAATAAAATATCAGGAGACAGGACATGAACAAATTAAAATATTTGCTTTTAGCTCTTATGCTTTCGCTTTTAATTTCCGGATGCAGCTCGGTCAAGCCGGATGTCGGACAGGTTACGTTCGCCTCTGGCGATGAGGCTGTGGCCGCACTGATCGATGCCGCAAAAAAAAATGACACAAAGCGGCTGATGGAGATATTCGGTCCCCAGGGCAAGGACATAGTGTTCTCCGGCGATGAGAAGCTGGATGCCGAATCAAGAGCCTATTTCGCCAAGAATGCCGATGAGAAGATTGCCATTACCAAGGACGATGACAACATCTACACAGTGGAACTCGGCAACGAGGCTTTCCCTTTCGCAGTGCCACTGTCAATATACGACGGGAAGTGGTTTTTCAATACGCCTGACGGCCTTGACGAACTCGTCAACAGGAGGATTGGAAGGAACGAGATATTCACCATAAAGGTCTGTGACGCCCTTGCCAAGACCGAAGTTGAACGCGCCAGGCTCAAGACCGCCGCTGGCGGTATCCGTGAATTTGTGATGGATATGGTGGGCGAGAATACCAACACCCAGTACTGGGATGCCGAATCCAAGTCGGGTGAAAACCTGATATGCCCTGCTCTCGCCAACGCCGCGCTTGAACCCGGCAACCCGAAAAGGGAGCCCTATTATGGATACTATTACAAGGTACTGAAAGCCCAGGGCCCTGCTGCGCCCGGCGGGAAGAAATCCTATCTTGTCGATGGAAAACTCAAGAAAGGTTTTGCGGTGCTCGCATATCCTGCGAAATACGGCGATCTCGGCGTCAAGTCATTCATGGTCTCAAAATGCGGAGTGATCTTCGAGAAGGACCTTGGCGATGATACTGGGAAAATAGCCGAAGCCATTGTCGAGTATAATCCCGATGACACCTGGGATCCGGTGAGGAACTGACTTTGACTTCAAATCAAATTTTTCTGGGACCTCTTCAGGGTATCTTATCTCTGTTGGAGTTCACAGCTTTAGCGTGTCTTATCTTTGATTATAATTCTCTTCTGTGAAAATCATGTGGAAAAGAACAGGCCTTGGAGAACTGGAAAGAATATGATATAAGTAAAATGGGAATAGATTGGGACAATTTC
>JANYBI010000138.1 GCA_025360875.1 Lentisphaerota bacterium | reverse complement strand
CTTGTCAAAAGTGCGCTCAGGGAATGCCGCATACTTGAAAAGTACGGGTTCAGGAAGATAAAGGTCTCATTGAAGTCTTCGAGTGTTCCGGTTACGGTGAAGGCCTACAGGAAATTCTCACAGGAATCGGATTACCCGCTGCATCTCGGGATCACGGAGGCCGGAACTCTTTTCCGCGGCACTGTCAAATCCGCAGTAGGTATAGGCTCCATGCTTATGGAAGGCATAGGCGACACGATAAGGGTAAGTCTTACGGCAGATCCTGTTGAAGAGGTGAAAACCGGGATTATGATATTGGAAGCTGCAGGATTGAGGAATGCCGAACCGGAGATCGTGTCATGTCCGACATGTGGCAGGACCGAGATAGATCTCATGGGACTCGCTCGGAAAGTCGAATCGGAAATCGTCAAGCTGAAAAAATCAGGGAAGAAGATCAGGTTCAGGAAGATCGCGGTCATGGGATGCGTTGTCAACGGTCCCGGTGAAGCCAGGGATGCCGACATCGGCATTGCCGGCGCCAAAAAAGGCAGGGCCGCAGTGTTCATGAAAGGAAAGATGATGGGCGTGTTCCCTGAGGCGAAGGCTCTGGATATCCTCAGGAAAGAGCTGGGCAAGTGAACATCAAACGTCCAACATCGAACTTTCAACGTCGAATGGAAAAGCAAGGAATTCAGTATAGAGAATATGAGTATCTAGCTTAAAAATTACTCATATAATTTTATCAGAGAGAAAATTATATATGCTGTACAAAAATGTTTTCATAGAATCGTTCGGATACGAGCTCGCACCGGAAGTCGTGAGCTCTGACGACATAGAGAGGAAGCTCGAGCCTGTATATCAGAGGCTGAAACTTCCTGCCGGAAGACTCGAAATGATGTCAGGGATAAAGGAGCGACGCCTATGGAAATCCGGAACAATGCCCAGCGATGCCGCCATACTCGCAGGACGCGCTGCACTTGAAAAATCCGGCGTCAGCAAGAAAGACATAGGATGCGTGATAATGTGTTCCGTGTGCAGGGATTTCCTCGAGCCCGCATCCGCGACGGTCGTCCACAGCGCGCTGGATCTCCCCGAGGATGCGCTTGTCTTCGACATATCGAACGCATGTCTTGGAATATTGACCGGAATGCTGACTGCCGCAAACATGATTGAACTCGGGCAGATCAAGGCGGCACTGCTCGTAGCCGGCGAAAACAGCCGTCCCCTTCTTGAAACCACGATCAATGTGATGCTCGCCGACAAGACGCTGACCCGTCAGTCGATAAAAAAATATTTTTCATCGCTCACGATCGGCTCAGGTTCAGTCGCAGTGGTGCTTGCAGGCAGGGAGACAAGCCGGTCAGGACACCGTCTGACGGGCGGATATTCGCTGGCGGTCACCTCTCACAACAGGCTCTGCCGCGGAAACTCCGACAAGGGGATGACTGACAACAATGAGACATTGATGAACACCGATTCGGAAGAGCTTATGCTCAAGGGGGTCGAAGTCGCAGCTTCGACATGGAAACTTTTCAAACAGGAGCTTGGGTGGACCAATGACACACCGGACTGTTTCTGCACGCATCAGGTCGGGTCTGCCCACAGGAAGCTGATGTATGAGACACTGGGGATCGACATCGCAAAGGATTATCCGACGCTTTCATTTCTTGGAAATGTCGGCTCAGTATCATGTCCGATAACGGCTGCAATGGCAGTTGAGAACGGACGCGTAAAGGCCGGGCAGAAGATGGCCCTGCTCGGTATCGGGAGTGGGATAAACTGCACAATGCTGGGGGTCGAAAGGTGAACTTGGACATATCCGGGATAAGGGACATATACCCTTTCAAGCATAATTATTTCAAGATAAAGAACTATGACATGCATTATCTTGACGAGGGGTTCGGCGAACCTCTCGTCATGCTCCACGGCAATCCATCATGGTCTTTCCTGTTCAGGCAGATAATACCCGAGCTGAGCAGGACAAACCGCGTGATCGTGCCGGACCATCTCGGATGCGGCATGTCTGACAAGCCCCAGAACTTCCAGTACCGGCTTGAGACGCACATAGACAATCTCGAGGAGCTCCTGCTGTCGCTCAATCTGGAAAACATCAATCTTCTCGTACACGACTGGGGCGGTCCTATCGGACTCGGTTTCGCCGTACGCTATCCGGAAAGGATAAAACGGCTGATTATCACCAATACCGCCGCGTTTTCTTCTGCGAGAATCCCCTTGAGGATATCCGCATGCAGGATACCGTGGCTGGGCGAAAAGCTGGTAAGGAACCTCAATCTCTTCTGCAAAAAATCCCTGACTATGACAACCGTCAAGAAGATGCCGGACAATGTCAAGAAGGGATTCATATTGCCCTACGACTCATACGACAACCGGATAGCCGTCTACAATTTCGTCAAGGACATTCCAATGGTTCCCGAGGCGCCTTCATACGAGGTGCTTGTAGGCATAGAGCATGGGCTCTGGATGTTCAAGGAACATCCGGTGGCGATTGCTTGGGGGATGAAGGACTGGTGCTTCAATGAGGGATTCCTCAAGAAATGGAAACTGCTATATCCCCAGGCCTCAGTACTGCCTCTCTACTCCGCCGGACACTATCTTTTTGAGGATGAACCCGCCCAGATCACCGAATTTGTCAAGAATTTCATATCAAAATAAACCTTCCCATTGCAATTCGACAAGGAAAAGGTTTATAATATGCCATATGAAAGACACTGGAAAAAACAGATTTGGGGACTCAAAGGAGAAAGCCGTCATCCTTGGACTCGGCCTTGACAGCAAGGACGGGCACACCAGGGTCACGAAGGGCGACAATTTCTATCTGGCTGGCGGGTCTGAGGCGACACATGAGCGCATGACCGAGACAGCCATCAAGGTCAATGAGAAACTCAGTTCAAAAGGCAAAAAGCTCGAGGAAGTTACCCCCGAAGAATTCACCGACATCCTACAGGAGGCTTCCAGGTGAAGCCCACAGCCAGCGTTGACAGCGCTCTTTCCAATCTTGAAGAAAAATTGAAATCCGCCAGAACGTCCGATCCCCGCCTTGAAGCTGACCTCATCGTTTCTGAAGCAGTCGGAAAAACGTGTCTCGAAATACTGCTGGATAAAAAACAGAGGATCTCGTCAGGGCAGTCAAGAAGAATAAATTCCATGCTGGCAAGACGTCTGAAGCACGAACCGCTCCAATATATCTTCGGCAAAGCCTACTTCAGGAATCTTGTCCTGAAAGTCGGTCCGGGAGTCCTTGTCCCAAGACCTGAAACAGAAATCCTTGTCGAGCATGCGATGAGACTTGCGCCGAAAGGCTCAAGAGTTCTTGACATCGCGACCGGCAGCGGGGCAATCGCCCTTTCGCTCGCGCAGGAACGTCCGGATCTTGAAGTATACGCCTCGGATATAAGCCCTGTCGCCCTCGGATACGCGAGAAGGAACAGGACCTTGAACAAGCTCCGGAAAATAAAATTCCGCAAGATGGATCTGCTAAAAGGTATACGGAATAAATTCAGCGTCATCACAGCAAACCTGCCATATATTAACGCGAAGGATTACGCCGCCCTGCCCTGCGAAATTCGCAGATACGAGCCGAAATCGGCGCTGCTTTCCGGAAAGGATGGACTGAATCTCATAAGGAAACTCATTGCCTGCGCCCACAAGAACCTTGAAAAAAGCGGTCATCTTGTTCTTGAGATTAGTCCTGAACAGGAAAAGCCCATCATATATTTTTTTGAGAAATCAAAAAAATATTCCTCGATTGAATTCAAAAAGGATCTCTGCGGAAAAATACGGTTCTGCATAATAAAAATGCGTTCCGCATTTTTATGACATCAGTTTCCTGTACTTCACCGGCGACATGCCTGCGTATTTCGCAAATATGCGCGTGAAGTAGTTAGGATCATCGATGCCGATGGCGATTGCGACTTCCTTTACAGAGACATCGGAATTCATTAGGAGCTCTTTAGCCTTGTCGAGTTTCAAACTGACCGCATAGGTCCATGGTGAAATACCGGTCGCCTTCTTGAAGAGCCTGGAAAAATGATATTTTGAATAGCCGGCCTGTCTGGCAGCTGTTTCAAGATTCGGGCAGTCGAGCGCCACAGATTCCAGGAGATGTCTTGTCATATCATGCGGCTCGGAGACCTTTATCAGTTCAATCAGGATATCAATGAAGGCGCGGGTGGCGTCAAGGCTGCAGTTCATGCATTTGGCCTCAAGAATGTTTAAAAGCCTATCGAAACTCCGGATGACTTCCTTGTTCAGGCCGATCTTCCTTACGGGCCTGACAGCGCTGAATCCCGCGATACGGAGAAGGTTCTCGGCGTAGCTCCCGCAGAAATGGAGCCATTTTATATTCCATCCGATTACAGGATCGCATGCATAGCCGTGCGTGAA
>JANYBI010000131.1 GCA_025360875.1 Lentisphaerota bacterium | reverse complement strand
GCCAGTCCTTTTTTTTCTACAAGCGGTTTCACGATGCCAATGACTTTCATAATCGAGGCCCGCAGGTCAAACAGTTCTTTCTTCACCTCCAGCTGTCCGGCCTCTATCTTCGAGATATCGAGTACGTCGTTGATAAGTGCCAGCAGGTGCCGTGCGCTGTTGCGCACCATTTCAAGCTGTTTGTGCTGTTCCGGATTCAACGGTCCGGCCAGTTCCTGTAGGATTATGCCGGTAAAACCGATGATCGAATTGAGCGGCGTACGAAGCTCGTGCGACATTGTTGCGAGGAACGCGGACTTGATACGGTCGGCCGATTCGGCACGCTCCTTGGCTGTAGCCAGTTCTTCAGTACGTTCGATTACACGCCGTTCAAGGGTGGCGCGGGCCTCCTGCAGTTCTTCAACGGCCCGCTTGCGGGCCGTAATGTCCAGTCCGATGCTGAGGATTTCCTTCACTTTGCCATCCTGGTCAAGCACTATCTTGTTGGTCCAGGCGATCCACACACGTTCACCGTTGCGGCGCATGTTCTCATTGATGTTCTGCTCAAAAGAGACAGGATCGGCACATATCTGATCCATAAGCTTGCGCATGTCATGTCCACCACTGTCGGCCGATGGGACTATGGTGGACATGGCGACCAATGATCTCCTCTGCGGTATATCCGAAGAAACGCTGTCCGAATTCATTCAGGAAGCTGATCCGCCCGTCATGTGTCCATCGCAGGATTATGCTGTTGGCGTGTTCGACAAGTTCACGGTATTTCCGTTCGTTCTCATGCAGGGCCCTTTCAGTCTCCTTGCGGGCGGAGATGTCGCGCACTATGGCCTGCAGCAGGATTTCACCTCCAAGTTCCAGACGGTTCAGACTCACCTCGGCCATGAACGACGTCCCGTCCTTGCGACAATGCTCCCATTCAAAGAACTGCGGCCCGGTTGTCAAGGCAAGAGTGATTTTCTCCAAGGCTTTTTCACTGGAACTGCGGCCGTCCGGCTGTTTTGGTACTGAGTATTCGTATGGTGGTACGCCAATAATCTGTTCGCGGGTGCAGCCAAATACCGTCAATGCCCGAGCGTTGCAGTCTATAAAACGGTCACTGCGCATCAGCATTATGGCATCGTTTGCCGTCTCGAACAACATGCGGTGCTTGAGTTCGCTTTCCCGCAGAGCCTGTTCCATGTTTTTTTGGCCAGTTATGTCCATCTGAATGCCGTCCCACAGGATCCTGCCATCAGGAAGCCGGCGTGGCGCGGAACACAACTGTACCCAGCGCAGTTCACCCCGCGCGTTTCTAATGCGTGCTTCGACGTTGAAGACCGTGAAACTCTGGTTCGAGGCTTTCTCGGCTTCCACCACTTTCTCCCGATCCTCCTCGATTATCTGTCCGTACAGCACCTCAGGATCATTCAGGACGGCTTCTGGAGTCACTCCGTTAAGACGTTCCACACCGGCGCTGACATAGATGAAATGCTGTCGTCCATCCATTTCCCGGACTACCTGGTACACCATGCCGTTGGGAAGATTGTCTCCAAGGCGTCGGAGGCTCTGTTCGCTCTCGTGCAACGCCGACTTGGCAGCATTGGCCATCCGTGCTTCCATCCGCGCCTTCCTGAATAAGAACATTACGAATGTAACGAGACATGAGAGGATGATTCCGGACACGGCTGCCATTTCGGGCAACAAGGTCCTGTTCTGCCTGATGAAGGATATTCCCGGCTGGACATTTATTGAGATACGATGTTCCATCATGCCTGTATGGGACATCGCATCCAGGGCGGGATTTTGCTTGTCATCCCAACCCTCCTGCATGAAAACCGGGGCGTCATCATAGAATGCGCATATCCTGAAATCGCCCAGACCGAGATTGTCCCTTGCGTTGAATACATAATCCAACCACTCCTTTATCCGGAAAACAGCCAGGATGAACCCCTGGAATTCACCATTTACATAGAGCGGGAGATAGACAAGGAATCCGTTGCCTCCCTGTACAAGTTCTACAGGGGATGTTACTGCGGGTGACTTGGTATCCCTTGCCTTTAAAAGGGCAAACTTTCTTTTCCCCTCTGAAGAAAGATTGAGGTTTTTTGCCTGCTCATTGCCCTTGAGAGGCACCACCCAGCGGACAAGTAAGTCCTTGTCAACCCATTCCAGTGCTTGGTATCCTGGTGTGTCCGCCAGATAGGCGTTGGCGTAGCTGATGAACTCCTCTTCAGAAGTGCCTCCAAGGCTCTCCCATCTTTTAACCATTCGCTGGAGCGTCGATATGCGGTTCCGGATATCAGCTGATGTATGCTCCGCCAGGAAATCCGCCTCGGATTGGACCTTGTCTTTCAGATTTTCCTGTTCATATTGAACAAGATTCAGGCATAATATGCCTGACAGCATCAGGCAAACGGCCCCTGTCATCAGAGGCATCAGCCATCCTGACATGCCTCTGGATTTCAACGGCAATAGAATGTCTTTTTTCTCAGGCATGTATCTCCTTGTGAAATAGCACATTCTTCAGATCTGGCCTGAATGGAAAATCAAGCAATCTGCAGGTTTCCGGAAACAAATAGCAGTGTATGATTTCAGTTGTATGGACAGGGGCGGCAATGGGGAAAGGGAAAGCAAAGAAAAATCCGTGAGATGATCTTAGTCCTGCGGAAAAGTTCATAACTTGCTAACCCCCTGCAAAACGGTTGTTACACCATCCGTAATAATAAGCTATATTCTGCACATGAAAATACAAGGAAGGTCATTAAAATCTCACAAAGGGGCGCAGGGCTAAAAATACTTCTGCAGGTAGTGCTTCATGACACCGTAGCGGAGGCCGTTGGCGGTGACGCGGATGTCGTTGAAATTGAAGAAACGGAGGAATTCGGATAGGATGAGAAGTCCGGATGGTAGGATTTCCGCACGTTCCTTTTCCATTCCCGGAACCTTGATTCTCTCTTCGAGGCTCATTCTTGAGAGCTGTCTGGCGTAGACCGCAAGCATCTTACTTTCAACCTTGACCGAATTGATGTGCTTCCTGTCATATACATTTTCCTTGAGGAGGACGGCGGCAAAGGTGGTTGCCGTACCACCGCTCGCAATGACTACCGGGCTTCTGCTTGAGAGCCATGAATGCACATCGTCGACAATGGTAAAGAGATTCTTCTTGATATAGCGTTTGGCCGCGATCCGCTGGGGAATCCATTCGCCTTTCCCTATGTTGAACATCTCGGATATGGCGACACATCCCATGTTCATGC
>JANYBI010000128.1 GCA_025360875.1 Lentisphaerota bacterium | reverse complement strand
CTTGGTGTTCCGAAAAAACACAACGGAGTAAAAGCAATAATCCCCGTACATTACGGAGGCCAGCCATATGACGTCAACAAATGCCGCAATCTCTGCAAGAAGCATGGTCTTTTCCTTGTTGAGGACTGCGCGCATGTGTGTCCAGCCTATTACAGGGATGAAAAGGGCAAGTGGCAGTTTGCAGGCAAAGGTGCTGACATCGCATGCTATTCCTTCTATGCCAACAAGACGATCACCACAGGCGAAGGAGGAATGTCGACAACCGAAAACCAGGATTGGGCCGACAGAATGCGGATCATGTCACTGCATGGGATCAGCAAGGACGCGTGGAAGCGGTTCACTAAATCCGGTACCTGGTATTATGAAATCATCGCCCCCGGATTCAAATATAATCTGACGGATATCGGCTCATCCCTGGGAATCCACCAGCTGAAAAAGGCGGACAGGTTCATGGCTGAACGGAAAAAGATAGCCGGGATGTATGGCAAGGCTCTGGAAGGGATTCCGGGAATAGTTATTCCAAAGGAGAATCCAGGTACAAGACATTCCTGGCATCTCTATGTGATAAGGATCGACAGCGCTGTCACGGGTGTTCACAGGAACGAGGTCTACGACATGATGAAGGCGGCAGGAATTGGCTGCAGTGTCCATTACATTCCCCTCCACATGCATCCGTACTACAGAGGAAAATACGGTTTCAGGAAAGGGGATTTCCCTGTCGCTGAAAAACTCTACGACCAATGCCTTTCGCTACCCATATTTCCGGGCCTGAAGAAATCAGAGCTGGACAGGATATTTATTACGCTGAAGAAGATTCTTGGAGCTGCACGATGACAAAACCAGGAGGAAAACTCAGCCCCATTGTCTGGCTCAACAGCCAGCTTGAGGAAATTGTCGAAAAACTTTTCCCTGCAAAGACCTTCTTCGTATTCGTGACATCAGCATTCACGATCGCCATATCGTTCCTGATGGCTTTCTATCTGCGTTTTGAATTCCAGTTCCCTGTGAACGAAGTCGTTTCGCTTGAACGCGCATTGCCGCTGGTCATTGCCCTGAAGCTCGTGGTCTTCTATCTTTTCAGGATATACAACGGCATGTGGAGATACGTGAGCATACACGATCTCCTGCAGATATTCCTGGCAAATCTTGTCTCTTCAGTTCTTCTTTTCGCAATAATTCTCACTTGGCGCCAGCAGTATTTCATAGGTTTCTCCAGGTCGGTGCTGATCCTGGATTTCCTGATATGCTTCTTCGCGATATCCGGAAAAAGAGTCCTTAGCAGGATAATACGGGAGGCGGCCGCGAAGGGACGCAGGGACGAAACTATAAAAACGCTGATCCTTGGTTCTTCCGGCTCATGCAACAGCGTGATACAGGCTTTCTCCTCTGGAATGGGCAACAGGCACATAATCGGAATCATAGACAGCAATATGAATCCCGGAGTCTCGATAAGGGGCATACCCGTGCTCGGGGAACCTGAAAGGACCGGGTACTTCGCGAAAAAACTCAAGATCTCGGAGATACTGCTGCTGCCGCCATATTCGAATCCCAGTACGATCCGGGAAATAATGAACCAGCTTGACGAGGAGAACACGAGTTGTACGCTCAGAATGGTGCCAGTCTATGCCGACATTGCAGCAGGCAAAATCAACGTGTCCCATCTTAAGAATGTCGAGATCGAGGATCTGCTCGGCAGGAAACCGGTAAAGCTTGACAGGACCGATGTCGCTGCGTTTGTCAAAGGCAAGAAAATAATGATCACCGGAGCAGGAGGCAGTATCGGTTCGGAACTATCCCGGCAGATTGCAGCATACAGTCCTGAAAGCATCGTCCTGTTCGAACTTTCGGAATTCAACCTCTATGATATAAGCCGGAAGCTCAGGAATTCATACCCCGGCATCAGGATCGTGAGCGTCATAGGCGACGTAAGATCTCCTGAAGACGTCTCCAAGGCATTAAGCGGTAACAATGTCGAGGTCGTATATCATGCGGCGGCCTACAAGCATGTGCCGCTGATGGAGGAAAATCCGCAGATGGCGCTCGGGACGAACATACTCGGGTCATCGGTACTATTTGAAGAATGCGAAAGGAATCATGTCAAGAGGATGGTAATGATATCTACCGACAAGGCGATCTGCCCTACCAGCATAATGGGTGCAAGCAAGAGGATCGCAGAACGCCTGTGCCTCGAAAGACCGAAGAAGTCAACTGAATTCATAGTGGTCCGTTTTGGAAACGTCCTGGACAGCAGCGGAAGCGTAATTCCACTGTTTAAACAGCAGATCAAGGAAGGTGGACCTATTACTGTAACTTCGAAAAATGTCGTGCGATACTTCATGTCCATCCCCGAAGCGGTCGATCTGCTGCTGCAGGCCGGGACAATCGGAAATGACCGTGATATCATGGTCCTTGAGATGGGCGAACAGATCAAGATATACGACATGGCCAAGAAACTTATCGAGCTTTCAGGACTGGTTCCGGGAAAGGACATTGAAATCAGGATTACCGGACTTCGTCCCGGAGAAAAGGAATATGAGGAATTGCTGACCGATGAGGAGAAGGTGCAGAGGACTCCTTTCGACAGGATATATGTGGCGCGGAAGATGGATATGCAGCAAGTCCCGGTAGACCTGGGCAAGATACGTGAACTCTCAAAATCGAACGATATGAAAGCCATCAAGGACCTTCTCAGGTCATACATTCCTGAAAACAAGTTCGACGAAGCCGCATAAATTCCGCCAAGGGCTGAATTTATAAATGATGCCTTGACATCATTTTACTTGATGCTATAATATCTCCATGAGAACAACCATTACAATCGAAGATGACGTCCTCCAGAGGGCAAGAACCGTTTCATCGAATTTGAAAAAACCTTTCAGATTCATCATAAACAACGCCCTGCGCTTAGGGATGGAGCAGGTTGAGAAACCTTCTAAAAGAAAAATATATTCCACCAAGCCAAAACCTATGGGACTGAAACATGGATATGAGCTTGACAACATCCATGAGCTTCTAGATAGAATAGACGAGGAAAGCTCCAGATGATTCTGATTGACGCCAATATCCTGCTGTATGCCGAGGATTCGCTGAACCCACTAAACTCAAAAGCCACTAACTGGCTGGACGCCCAGCTTTCAGGTGACACTTCCGTATGTTTCTGTTGGTCGACCATCAATGCCTATTTGAGAATCAGCACCAACAGGAGGGTATTCGACAAACCATTGTCTATTTCACAGGCCGCAGAACGGGTTCAAAGCTGGATGGAACAACCATGCGTCAAAATCATACATCCAACGGATGGTCACTGGAAGCTGTTCAAGGAAATCATAGTTGGATGCCAGGCATCTGCTAATCTTGTACCGGACGCACATCTTGCAGCCCTTGCAATTGGACACGGATGCACTCTTTGCTCAACCGACATGGATTTCGCGCGGTTTCCAAAGCTGAAGTGGAAGAATCCTCTGAAATAGGCTAGCAAAAATACAAGAGAATATTTCACTGGGGCACGGAGAGAACAAAAGAATATCGTCTGAAAATCAGAAGAAATTTTTCCGACGACAAAAAAAGGGGAATCTGCCTCTCTGGAAGGAACAATAAAGAATGAAACAGGAAAATTCAATCGTTCTGTTCAAACAGCAGAAGATTCGGCGACATTGGGACGAGGACTGCGAAGAGTGGTTTTTCTCGATTATTGATATAATTGCCGTTCTTACTGATTCCAGCAATCCCCGGCGTTATTGGTCCGACCTTAAGACCAAGCTCGGACAGGAAGGAAGCGAAGTGTACGATAAAATCGTACAGTTGAAAATGACCTCGCCAGATGGCAAACAACGCGAAACCGACTGTTTCAAGACCGAAGATCTTCTGCGTGTCATCCAATCCATCCCTTCACCGAAAGCGGAACCCTTCAAGCTCTGGCTGGCAAAGGTCGGGTATGAGCGTATCGAAGAGACAGAAGACCCTGAACTTGCATTTGACCGCGCTATGCGGACCTACCTCCAAAAGGGCTATTCCAAAGAGTGGATCAACCAGCGGCTCAAAAGCATCGAGGTCAGCAAGGAACTTACCGACGAATGGAAGGAACGGGGAATTGAAAAGGATAGTGAGTTCGCCATCCTGACCGATGAGATCACCCGCGCCTGGGCTGACAAGAGCGTGAAAGACTACAAGAAATTCAAAGGTCTCAAAAAACAGAGTCTGCGCGACAACATGACCAATCTCGAGCTAGTCCTCAATATGCTCGCTGAAGCCTCCACCAGTGAAATATCTAAAAAGAAAAAACCGGACAGTTTCACCAAAAGCAAGGTTGTTGCAAAAGAAGGCGGCCATGTGGCGAAAACCGCCAGAAAAGAGCTGGAAGCCCAAATCGGCAGAAGTATCGTCTCTCCACTGAACGCCCAGGACTCGCTCCTGATTGACTGCGAAAACAGGACGGATGAGTGAGAATGTTAATCATCATTGATGAAAAACCTGAAAGCCAATGGAAAATTTTGCCGGCGGCAAAATTTATGATTTCCTCCTTCCGCTGAATTCGCGCGGACACTTGCCGAAATGCTTCTTAAACAGCTTCGAGAAATGGAATATGTCATCATATCCCACAAGTACGGCTATTTCCCCAATCCTCCTGTTACTGTCACGCAGCAGATATGCCGCACGGTGCATTCTCGCCCTGATCAGGTATTCAATCGGAGAGCAATTGAAATATTTCCTGAACAAAGCCGAAAAATGCGGTACCGAATATCCGGCCTTTTCCGCGAGTTCACCGAGTGTATATCCCGTCTCACATCCTGATTCTATGATATTTCTCACCTTCAGCAGCTGATCTGGAATTCTTCCAGGTACAGCCTTCTTCCTCTTTTCACGCGCAACGGCGCAGACTAGCGCCGTCATGAGGGACGAAGTCACGCCTTCATCAGCCGAAGCGCTTCCGGAAATCTCATCGTAGATTATCGTCAGGTATCTTTCCATTGGGGCTGATGAAATCTGCACGTGCTCCCCGCAAGCCAATGAATTCTTTTTCAGAAGGGATTCAACGAGCCCTCCGTCACAATGTATCCAGGTGTGCCTGAACCCATGCGCATTCGTCCCATAGTGCTGGAGCTGTCCCGGCCCCCAGATCATCAGCGTCCCTTCCGGACATTCGACGACAGGGCCTCCTGCCGACACCTTGACCTGCTCGTAGAAATACATAAGCAGGTAGTCGCCAGTTCCAGCGGGCCTGTGCACTATGCAGGGCGGCATCCGTTCCTGTATTCCTATGCCCCGGATCGTCAGTTTTTCCCCGAAGGAGACCGGAGTTGCGAAAAAATGCTTGAATCCTTTCATAAATCATAAGATACTACAAATATATAATAAAAAAAGCCATAGACAATAAAATTTATTCACTGTAAATTTTATAATTAAAAACAAATAGGATCTTTTTAAAAATAAGATAGCGCAAATAGAAGGAGACATAAAATGTTTAATGGGCTTGGGCTGAACCTCGGAAACCTCTCGATGCTCTCAAATGCTGAAACACGATCCATCTGCGCGGAAAATCCAGACGGCGCAAAAGGCGGAGGCGCAAAAGCCGAACCCGATGCGAACAGCTGTGGCAGGGAACTGGGCCGTGGCTGGAAGATCAGGCCCTGTATCAGTATCAAGGCTGGCGAGACTGTTGAGATCGCCAACATCAAGGGTCCGGGCGCAATACAGCAGATATGGGCAACTCCAAGCGGCAACTGGCGCTATACGATCGTCAGGATATACTGGGACAACCAGAAGAACCCGTCCGTAGAATGTCCGATCGGCGACTTTTTCTGCGCCGGCTGGGGCGGCGGGCAGAACAACACAGGTGAAAATTTCAGGCAGCTCTCATCGCTCGCCGTCTGCGTCAATCCCGGAAGCGCGTTCAACTGCTACTGGGAGATGCCGTTCAGGAAACACTGCAGGATAACCGTCACCAACATTGAGGAGCCGGTAAAGGAAAAGCCTGCTGAAAGATCAATGACCCTTTTCTACCAGATCAACTACACCCTTACCGAAGTACCGGAAGATGCCGCATA
>JANYBI010000082.1 GCA_025360875.1 Lentisphaerota bacterium | reverse complement strand
CACGATCAAGAAGAAGAGCCAGGGATCGCTGGAGGAGATTGAAGCTTCCAAGCTTCTGGATATGATAAATAGGAATTTAAGCGAAGGTGTGAAATGAGGAAAATATTGGTTCTTATGGTTCTTTTTGCCGTTTCGCCTGTGCTTCTGGCTGCGGATGAGGATGATTTTCTGAAGCCTGTCGGCAAACCGCCGAAGGCCAAGGCGGACCGGCAGCAGGCCGGAGAGGCCTTGCCACCGCTTCCGCTTCCTGCGACACCGCTCAGGCGCTCGGAGAAGAAAAGTCCGCCGAGTCCCGCGACCCTGATCGGCAAGGTCGTATGGGGCAGCTTCATCGACTATAAGTGGGAGGACGGACAGGTCAGCAGGGTGTTCGACTGGAACATGGTTCCTGCGGACTGCCAGCGCATTCTTTCGATGGCCAGGGATCATATGGGCATGGAATACAAGGTCGAAACAGTGAACCTCTCCAGCTTCGATTATACTCCTGCGCAGATTCCGGTGCTGTTCTTTTCCGGTGGCCGGTCGTTGAACTTCACCAATGAGGAACGCGAGAAGCTCAGACGATACATGCTTGCAGGCGGGATGCTGTGGTTCGATTCAGCCGTCGGTTCCCCTTTCTTCTATAAGTCAGCATTGAAGGAGCTGTCGACGATCATGCCGGAATCGCCTGCCAGGCGTCTGCCGTTGGACCAGCCGGTGTTCCATATGGTGAAAAACCTGACCAAGGTGAACTTGAAGGAGAAGAAAGACGTTGAGCCGGTTCTTGAAGGAGTATATGTGGGCTCAAGGGTTGCCGCCGTCGTGTCACCTTACGGCATGGGGGTCGGCTGGGACAGGGCAGTTCCCGAACTCATCTCCAAGGCGGATTATTATGATCCCGGATCCGCCGACATAATGGGACTCAATCTGCTGGCATACGCAGTAGGATGGTTCCCGGTAGGCAAATCGCATTCGAGGATTGATGTATATGGCCAGAACGATCTTGTCGAGGATTCGGATCCTGTCGTATTTCCGCAGATCAGGACCGATGGCGTATGGAACACCGAACCCGGTGCCGGCAGCACGCTCATGCGGTTCGTGAGCCGCAACACGAACGTCAAGGCCAACTATATCAACAAGGCGATCGTGCTTGGCAAGGATCCTGTCGACTCATATCCTTTCCTATTCCTCTCGGGGATAACGGAATTCAGACTTTCCGATTCTGAAAGGAACGCGCTTAAGGGGTATCTGGCGCATGGAGGATATCTGCTGGTCAATAATTCTCTCGGGCTTTCCGAGTTCGACAGGGCTTTCAGGGCCAATATTGCCGCAATGTATCCGGATTTGAAGTTTGAAAGGATCCCGGCGGACAGCCCGCTGTTCCAGAAAGGGCCGTATAAGATCGACCTGGTGGAGTATTCGCCGGAGACGAAAAGCAGGTTCCCGGAAGTGAAAAGGGCGTATCTGGAAGGAATGAAGATTGACGGGGAATACAAGATCATATACAGCCCTATCGACATCGCCGCAGGCTGGCAGGGCGACAAACATCCGCTAAGCTGCATGTATATGCCTGATGACGCATTGAAGCTTGGCGCAAATCTCATATCGTATTTCATGACGCATTGAGTAAGGATAGGCACAAAGGCACAGAGTGAGAAGTTCGAAAGTTCGGGAATGCGAAAGTTCTAGAGTTAGATAGTTGCTAAACTTAAAACCTAATACTTGAAACTTAAAACATATACTCAAAATACTTAAGGAGCATCATATATGGCCCAGCCCATTGAAGCAGACAGGATGGTTGCGGAGATCAGAAAGCTTTCGGAATCATTCCATGACATTAAAACGGAAATTGGAAAGATCATCGTGGGGCAGGAGGATGTTATCGACCAGGTCCTCGTCACGATACTGTCCGGAGGACATTGCCTGATACTGGGAGTGCCGGGTCTCGCCAAGACGCTTCTTGTCCGTTGCCTCGGCGATGTGATGAATCTGGGATTCAGCAGGATTCAGTTCACCCCCGACCTTATGCCTTCCGACATAACAGGTACGGAAGTCCTTGACGAGGAGGTTGGAAGCGGAAAAAGGATCCTGAGATTTGTGAAAGGTCCCATTTTTACGAACATACTTCTTGCGGACGAGATCAACCGCACTCCGCCCAAGACGCAGGCGGCTCTCCTGGAGGCGATGCAGGAAAGGCATGTCACAAGCGGCGGACTGGAATTCAATCTTCCAGCCCCGTTCTTTGTTCTGGCGACACAGAACCCGATCGAGCAGGAAGGAACATATCCGCTGCCCGAAGCGCAGCTTGACCGTTTCATGTTCCTCGTGAGGATGGATTATCCCGGAAGGGACGAGGAGATCCAGATCCTCGGCCAGACGACGTCCAACAGGGATGTGAAGCTCAAACATATCATAAACGGACCGAAGATAATTGAACTGCAGAAGATCGTCCGTGACATACCTGTGAGCGAACATGTCCTCGCATACGCCGCGGACATTGTCAGGATGTCCAGGCCCGGATATGCGGAGTCGCCCGAGTTCATAAGGAAGAACCTTAATTACGGGGCTGGACCGAGGGCGGGGCAATATCTGATACTTGCCGCAAAGGCGTGGGCCGGACTCAATGGGCGCATAAATGTCTGCTGCGAAGATGTCAGACGCAGCGTCCAGTCGGTCCTTTTCCACAGGATATCCTGCAATTTCCATGCGGCGGGCGAGGGGATAGGCGCTTCGGATATAATTGAGAAGCTGATCAAGACGGTGCCTGAACCTAAAAAGTGAAATGTGAGTGGTCAGTCGTCGGATGAATTGAATATTCAAATGCGAATTGCGAAATTCGCACGTGGAGTGCGGCAATTCATTGCCGCCTTGTTTCGCGAAATTCATTTCGCGGTATTTTTGGGTCGGAATGAATTCCGTCATTAATGGCGGTGATGAATCACCGCAGTCCAAGGAGCGTTTGCACGCTCGTAAATACGTTTGAAGCATCGAACTGTGAAGTAAAACACTAAGAGCGTAGAAGTCATGTCTGACAAATACCATTTTCTTCCTCCCGGAACCTTGGACGCGCTAAGCAACATCGAGCTTATCTCAAGGTATCTCGTCGAAGGCTCCATAATGGGATTGCACAGATCCCCCTACAGGGGTTTTTCCTCGGAGTTCGCGGAATACAGGAAATACTGCCCCGGCGATTCGGTGAAATATGTCGACTGGTTCGCCTTCGCTAAGACGGACCGTTATTATGTGAAGCAGTTCGAGGACGAGACGAACATGAACTCGTATGTCATTCTCGATTCCTCCAACTCGATGGCGATGCCGGGTACGAAGAGGCACAAGTTCAATTATGCATGCTACATGGCGGCGGCGTTCATCTATCTGATGCAGAGGCAGAGGGATGCGGTCGGACTCGTCACATACAATGACAGTATCCGCGGCTATTATCCTCCGAGGAATTCACGCCAGCACATGCTTGATCTGCTTTCCGTGCTCGAGAACCTGTCTCCGTCAGGAAGGACAGATGCGGCAAAATGCTTCCATAAGATCGCCGATCAGATCAAAAGAAGGTCGCTTGTGCTGATATTCTCGGATTTCTTCGACATGGACGCGCAGTTCATGAAGAGCCTCGAGCATTTCAGGTACAAGAAATGCGAGGTCATTCTTTTCCAGATACTCGACGAGACCGAACTCCAGCTGCCATACAAGGGCCTTGTGGAATTCGAGGACATGGAGACGGGCGACGTTGTCGAGTTCGAGAGCGAATATTCCAGGGACATATACATCCAGGATCTAAACGACTATGTCCATGACATGAAGGCGGCCTGCGAGAAGATGAACATCATGTTCGAGTCGATCAGTACCAGGACCCCCTTTGAAAAGGCCCTGCTTGCGTATTTCGCAAAAAGAGAGGAGATGTACTGAGTGGGAGATCTGGTGATTTGGAGATTGGGTGATTTTTACATGCGAATTGCGAAATTCGCACATGGAGTGCGGTGATTCATCACCGCCGTGGTTCGCGAAATTCATTTCGCGGCATTTATTGGACGGAATAAATTCCGTCATTAAAGGCGGTAACAAGTTACCGCACTCCAAGGAGCGTTTGCACGCTCATAAATGCTCTTGGAGTTTAACGCCGTAAGGCGTGTTCTTGGATTTGTATTAGTTTGAATATTGGAACTTGAAACTTGTTTGGACTTTGTGATTTGGAGCTTGGAGTTTAATGCAGTTTGGTAATACAATATTTTTGTGGGGGCTGCTGGCTCTCCCAATTCCCCTGCTGATCCATCTGTATTTCCGCAGGAACAGGATCCGTGTGAAGTTTTCCACGGTCCAGTTTTTCAGGAAAAGGAATAAGTTTCTCGCCTTCAGGAGGAAGGTACGGGATATCCTTCTGCTGTTGTTGAGGACCCTTGCAGTGCTTTTCCTGGTGCTTGCGCTTTCACGTCCCATGATCGGGGGATTCAAATATCTGTCGGGAGGCGGAACGGACGCGCTGATAATTTTGGACGACACCCTTTCAATGTGCAGGAAAAACTCTTCCGGAAATACAGCTTATGAATGTGCGCGGAAAAAGGCGCAGGAGATTGCAGGCGCGCTCGGCGGCGGGGATTCGGCAGCTGTTATATTCCTGTCAGGAAGGAAAGGCGTTTCCCTGACAAAGAACCTCCGTAAGGTTGATGAGGCCATCAGGAACAGCGTTCCAACAGGCTGCTGCGGATCATTTTCGGCCGGATTCAAGCAGGCGTCGGACTTCCTCAAGACTTCTGATAACCCGAACCACGAAATCTATCTCATATCCGATTTCCAGGCATGCCAGGCGCCTTCCAAGAGATC
>JANYBI010000234.1 GCA_025360875.1 Lentisphaerota bacterium | reverse complement strand
GAGGCCGGTCCAGGTCCAGTTGACTTTTCCATATTCCTTGAGCTGCGGGATGATCTGCAGGATTGTTTCAGCCGGAATCGCGAATCCCATGTCGCCGCCCATTGTCGAGCCCAGCGAGTTTATCCCGACGATGGTGCCATCGATGTTCACCAGCGGTCCGCCTGAGTTTCCGGGACTGATCGACGCATCGGTCTGCAACCATAGGCTATATTCGCTTTTCGTAGGAAGGAATCTTTTTGTACAGGAGATTATGCCCACTGAGATCGATCTGCTGAGCCCCCACGGCGCACCGAGGGCCATGACGAAATCACCTTCCTTGAGCTTTGAGGAATCTCCGATTTTCGCAAAAGGCAGAGGTGGACATTTTTCAGGGAGCTTCAGCTTCAGAAGGGCCAGGTCCGAATCCTTGTCGTCGCCCTTCAGTTCCGCATCGTAGTTCGTGCCGTCGAACAGCAGGCATCTTATCTCGGTCGCCTTGTTGACAACATGCCAGTTCGTAAGAGCTTCCCCGTCAGGGGAAATGATGACACCGCTGCCTGAAGCTTCGATAGTCACCTTCTTGCCCTCCCTGAACTCCTCGCGGAGCGTTATGATGAACACAAGGGCCGGGAACACTTTTTCCTTGGCGCATTTTATCGCGGACTGGAAATCCTGGTTGATGATTTTTCCGCCGGACACGTCTTCCTGGCTGTTGAAAGAACTGCAGCCGGTGAAGAGGACGAATGTGAAAACTGCGGCAAGACAGGCAATTTTATTACGCATAGCTGATGCACCCTTCTGAAAAGTTTATGCTTAGATGCAAACTAGAGCACGGCAACTGAGTGCCGTGGCTACAGCAACACAGCCCTTGCGGGCTTGACTACAAACAAGATTCGATCCTGTAGCCGCGTCACTCTGCTGACGCGTTTCTTTCCACCACAATATTTTAATCTAACCCTCTGAAGAGATATTCCAAAGAAACAACGACATCATTTTACTGCAAAATTCAGGTGTGTCTGGAACAGGGCTTGCCTGAAATCCTCGTCGCCTATGGGTTTGGATGTCTTTACCTTTATCTCGGCAGAGCCGCCAGGAAGGATGTCGATGAAATTGTCGTTGAAAATGGCATCGGGATCGGCGAAGTCAATATTGAGATATACGTCCTTCAAAAATGTCTTGGAAGAGACAAGCACCTTGAACAAGTTATCGGCAATTTTCTCGTGGGACACATGGAAATCATGCTTTGCCGGCCAGCTGAACTCCTTCGGGACAACACCGAAATACGTGTTCCTGGCAATCGGCTTTCCATCCCTAAAGATCTCGGCGATCAGGAATTCCTTTTTGAAATCTATTTTTTTCGTGTCGATCTTTGATATTTTCTTGCTGGCGTTGGCGGGCATGTCGAATTTCTTCGAAAGGATCTGCTCCATTCTGGCGCAGTCGCACTTGGAAATGCGAAGTTCGCAAGGGCCTTCATCCATCGTATCATTCACCGCCCATGCCTCGACGGAACCGTCGTCATTCCTGTTGAAACTGGCTATTGCCGGCGCGAAAGCCCTCTTCATATAATAATAATGGGCCTTTCTCCTGAGATAATAGTCCACTGCCGACCAGCTTGGTGCGGGCCAGCAGTCGTTGTACTGCCAGATCACGGCACCGCCGCAGTCGAATTTCCTTCTCCTGAAATGCTCAATGGCATATCTGAGCATCTCGGCCTGCCCGACCATTGACAGGTAGCAGTATTCCTTGAGGTTTGCGGCCGGCGGGAACATGAAATCCGCATATTCCTTGAGCATTTTCATGGTTACAATCGTGTTCTCGTGGGCTGCCAGCACGTCGGAATCAATCTTCGAGATGTCTTTGCCCTGGAGGAACTGCTTTACGGTCGAATACGGCGGCATGCCCAGATATCCGAACTCCGAGATGAAGCGTCCCTTCTCCTGCGACATATGCAGGTAATTTTTATCTTTACTTATGCCGAATCCGAGCCACCAGGCATGTCTGTCGCCTGCCTCGGAAGAATCCGGATCCTCCGGTTTGCCGGGAGTGTATGGGCTTCCGGGAAAAAAGGGAATGTCCGGAACAAGGGCTTTGCAGATTTCCGGAAGTAGCTCCTCGTAGATTTTCCTGCCGAAGAACCTGTTGTCCTCAGGCTGCTTTATCCAGGAGAAATGGCAGGCATGGCATTCATTGTTTCCGCTCAGGAGGGTAAGCGAGGGATGGTGGCGGATGCGCCTGAGGTTCTGTTCCGCTTCGGTCCTTATCGAGGAAATCATGGCATCGTCTTCGGGATAGAGGTTGCAGGCGAAAGGGAAATCCATGAGCACCATTATTCCGGCGCGGTCGCAGGCGTCGAAGAAATGGTCGTCCTCATAGAATCCGCCGCCCCATACGCGGCTTCCTCCAGAAATTGCGCACCGCTCTTCCATTCAGCGATCTCCAGGCAACTGGCCAGTTTGGGGTCCAGGCCATGAATGGAGTGGGCTAACAGTCGTGGAAAGAAGGACGATCCTGATGCGCATTTCACAAATTGTGCCGAGCGAAGCAGCAGCCCACCGATAATACTGGCGAAAGCCGGGTTCGGAAGGTTCCCGGCGCATACATGAAAGATCAACCCGGGACCGATCGCCACGGACGAACGCCCCATATC
>JANYBI010000030.1 GCA_025360875.1 Lentisphaerota bacterium | reverse complement strand
TCGGAATTATTCCATGACAGGACAAGGAATCCTGCTACAATGAATGAGAACTGGAATCCAACATCCAATACTGCAAAAGGATTGAATATGAGTATGATGGAGGCTGCGAAGTAAACTGAATTCATCGATGATGAAGGATATAGGAAAGCCCTCTGAATACACCATACGCTGATCATCAGCAATGCCCTGACTGCCGGAGGAGGCATACCGGTTGTGAATACGTATAGGAATATGATTACAGGAATCAATAGATGCCTGGCTGTGAAGGGTATCCATCTGAACGCCCAGAAGAGCATAACTGCGATAATCGCAACATTTAGTCCGCTTATTGAAAAAATATGTATTGTCCCGCTTTTCAGGAAATTCCTGCGGTCTTCAGCGCTCATCCCCTGCCTGCATCCAAAATTTATCGCGGCCCCTATTTTCTTATTTTCAATATTCTCCATCCCGTCAACACTCTTGTTCATCAAAAAGTCCCTGAACAGCAGGATGTTTCGATAGAAGCTGAACTTGCCAGGTCTTCTTTCAATCTCACATGACTCCGCCTCAAAGATCCTTCTTGACCCGTTCGCAAGCAGAAATCTTTTAAAATTAAAATCCCCTTTAAAAAGAGGGGGTTCGGGAAGGATGAAAGCTCCTCTCATGAGGATAATGTCCCCATATCCCAGCCTTGGACATTCTCTTGGAAGTATTGCCGCTGAATATCCTTCAGCATCCTTCCATCCGTCACATTCCGAATATTTAAATCTCCTGACATTTATTTTCATCAGATAAGGCTGTGACATCCAGCTGGATGCTTCTGAAGACGAACAAGTTGTATCAATTACTTCCGCTTCAATTATCGCTCCGCAGTTCCTCTCCGGAAGAATGGAATCATAATGTGTTTCCGCAGTAATCCTTGCTGTCAATGACAGTAAAAATCCTGCAGAGGCGGAAATCCCTATCTTAATCCAAATTCTCTTGTGAAGGAATATCCAGGCTGCGGAAAGGACAATAACAGGCAAGATAAGTGCCGGCATCACCTTTATTTCAGAATCCATGGCAAAAGGGATAATTCCGCACAGAAGACCTGTCAGTACTGCCAGGGAAGGATTGAGATTGAAATGCCGTTCTATGATGTTTCCAATGTTGACCATAAGTGTTTGTAATATAAACCCTGATCTTTAACTTATCATATGAGGGATCAGGGTTTTAAGCAGCTGATCCCAGATACGATAAAGCGACAAGGCGATGATAGTCGGCACTGGGAGATCTGTCTATTAATGGTTGAAAGGCACAGGCAAAAAGATATAATTGTCCGTGTCCCCGGTTTGTTTCCGATATATTCAGATGTGGCGAGGTAAAATGTGGACACGGCGGTAAATTGTCAGGATTAATTAAAAAAGCGGCATTATGGAATCAAATTGTAATAATTCACTTTCAGAGCTCAGGAAATATTTCGGATTTGAAGATTTTCTAGACAATCAGGAAGCGATCATCGGCCAGATGCTGGAAGGGGAGGATCTGTGCGTCGTCATGCCTACTGGCGCCGGAAAATCACTTTGCTACCAGCTTCCGCTGCTGATGCGCCCGGGATACGGACTCATAGTATCCCCCCTCATCTCGCTCATGAAGGACCAGGTCGACGCCCTGCGGGCGAGAGGTGTTCCGGCGGCATACGTCAACAGCTCCGTTTCCCTGGCCGACCAGCAGGGCATTCTGCGCGAAGTCGCAAGGGGTGAAATCAAGCTCCTGTATGTGGCTCCGGAGCGTTTCCACATGCAGGGATTCCAGGAACTGCTTGGACACAGGCCGCCTTCAGCCCTGATCGTGGACGAGGCGCACTGCATCAGTCAGTGGGGGCATGATTTCCGCCCCTCATACCTGATGCTTGGGGACGCGATCAATCGTCATTCCATCCCGCAGGTCTGCTCCTTTACTGCAACCGCCACGTCGATCGTCCGTGAAGATATCAGAAAACAGCTCAGACGGCCTGATATGCAACTGCATGTGGCCGGATTCAAAAGACCTAACCTCTCCTTCTCCGTCATCAAATGCGACACCGCTTTCAGCAAAAGGACCGCGCTCGAGAAACTTTTCAGGACGCCATGCCCCACCATCATCTATGCGTCGACCAGGAAGAACGTGGATGAAATAGCCGGGAATTTCAAATGCATGTCGTATCACGCCGGCAAGAGCGACGATGACAGGACTCTCATCCAGGACAGGTTCATGAAGGAACCAGGTCCCGTGCTTGTGGCCACGAACGCCTTCGGCATGGGCATAGACCGGCCCGATGTCAGGCGAGTAGTCCATTATAATATGACCGGATCCCTTGAAGCATACTATCAGGAGGCCGGCCGTGCAGGCAGGGATGGAGAGCCAGCCGACTGCGTGCTGCTCTTCTCCGAAGCGGACCGCTTTGTGCAGGAGTTTTTCATAGAGATGGCAAATCCTTCTGAAAAGCTCCTGCGGGATCTATATGCCGCGCTTGTCAAATCTGCTGACGATTGCAGGAGCGACACTTTGGAACTTACGCTGTCAAGCCTGGAGGCCCGCGTGACGGACGCGAAATCGGAGAATCACCTGAGCGGAGCCATGCGCGTGCTGGAGCGCTACGGATATGTGGAACGCGGATACTCGGGGAACAATGAGGGGAATTTGAGATTCACGGGAGAACTGTCAGCCCTTGCCGGAATTCACGCGTCGGAGTCCACGCAGCGTTCGCGTTTCATCGTCCGCGCTCTCAGGCATTTCGGCAGCAGGGCAGCAGGAGGAGTCACATGCTCCTGCGACAATCTTGCGGAGATCACAGGCCTCAACTATGGACAGATCCAGCGGATTCTCCGTGCGCTGAATGGAGAGTGCCTGACATGGATTCCGCCGTTTTCAGGAAGGACGACGAGGCTTATACGGCGTGAGAGCCGTGAACTGGACATAGATTTCACCTCCCTGAGGGAGAAGAAGGACTTTGAAATGTCGCGGATGCAGGAAGTCATCCGTTATGCGCGCTCTCCGGAATGCAGGCAGAGCTTCATCATATCCTATTTCGGGGAGGAGACTGAAGGATGGAAATGCAGGAACTGCGACATCTGCGGAGTCTCCATCCACACATCCCTGCGCGACCCAGTTGGAAATGAGGTTGAGATCATAAAAGTCATACTGTCTGCGGCAAAGGAGTTCAGCGGACGTTTTGGACGCGGGAAGATAAGCCAGCTCCTGGCTGGTTCGAGCAGCATCGAGATTGTAAGCTGCAGACTCAACCGCAGAAGCTGTTTCGGGGCTCTCAAAAAACTTAAGCAGAACAACATCCTGCTGTTCATGAAGTCACTGGAAAACTCCGGCTGCATTGGCAGGACGGACAAAGGCGAATATCCTTGCCTCAAGATAACTCCTTTAGGACTTGAAGTCCTGGACGGCAGGAAGACGGTCAAACTGGACTTCCCCGAAATTTCCGCAGCTGTCACTCCGAAGAAAAAAGAGAAGATCCTCCATCCGGACATGGTAAATGGCGATTTGTATGAGGCTCTCAGGCTGCTGCGCAAATCAATTGCCGATGAGACAAAAGTTCCTTCCTATTGTGTCTTTCACGACTCCGTGCTGCTTGAACTTGCGAAATTCGCACCGGAGACCCTCGACGATGCGTCAGGAATAAAGGGCGTCGGCCCCGCGAAACTGGAGAAAGTGATGCCTCCATTCATAAAGGAGATCCGGAAATGGAGGCGGTCAAATCAGTAAGAATATAACATCATATTTGATTATATCATTTCTTCATCAGTTCCTTGAACTGGTTGAAAAGGTATCTCGGATCATGGGGTCCCGGGGAGGCTTCCGGATGGTATTGAACGGCAAACATCGGTTCTTTCCTGTGCCTTATTCCCTCAACAGTCTGGTCGTTGAGATTGATATGGGTAACTTCGACAGTTGACGGAAGGGAATCCTCCTTGATCGCGAAATTATGGTTCTGGGAAGTTATTTCAACGCTTTCATTTTCAAGCCGTTTCACCGGATGATTGCATCCATGATGCCCGAATTTGAGCCTTATTCTCTCTCCACCGCAGGCAAGACCGAGAATCTGATGTCCCAGACATATTCCCATTACAGGAACTTTTCCAATAAGCTTCTTTGAAGCTTCAATCGCATATGAAACTGCAGCAGGATCCGCAGGTCCGTTTGAAAGGAAGACTCCATCAGGCTTTTTCTTCAAAACCTCTTCTGCCGTAGTTTTGGCCGGAACTACAGTAACATCCATCCCGCCCAGTCTCAAAGAGCGAAGTATGTTCCATTTTATCCCGAAGTCATATGCTATGACCTTGAATTCAGTTTTTGGCAGCGTTGAACATATACCCCAGGATTTCGTAATCTTGCCATCGGCGTCCCAATGATAGGCTTTTTCACAGGAGACTTTTGACGCATAGTCCTTATTGTCGAGTCCCTCCCATGCCTTAGCCTTGGCAACAGCTTTTTCAGGACTTGTCTTTCCACTGCAGCACATGTATGCCTTCATCGTACCGGAATTGCGGATCTTACTGGTTATGGCTCTGGTATCAACTCCGGCTATCCCAGGAATATTTTGCCTTACAAGCGAATCTGTGAGAGATTCATCTGAGCGCCAGTTACTCACTTCATTGAGTTCATGTATTATAAAGCCGTTTGCAAAAAACTTCCTTGATTCCATGTCCTCTTTGTTTATTCCAGTATTGCCAATTTCAGTATAAGTCATTGTAACAAACTGGCCTGCATATGAGGGATCGCTGAGGATTTCCTGATATCCGCTCATTCCGGTATTAAAAACGACCTCACCCTCCCTGTCGATGGGGGCTCCAATAGAATATCCCCTGAATACCGTTCCATCCTCAAAGGCCAGAATTGCGTTCTTCTCGCGCTTCTCTTTCCAGTTGTATATCCTCTTCATTTTTAATTCCGTTCATGATTAAAATTTTGTAACTATAACTTTCCTTGCGAAATCCGCAATAAAGCAAATCATAATTTTAGAGATATATAGAAAGGATAAGTATTGATTTTAAGGGAAAAAACTGTATAATAAAACCTTTGTGTCCGAATATAAAAACATTAACACAATCTGGAATATGACAGCAAAAGATCTCAGAAGAAAATATCTCGAGTTTTTCGTATCAAAAGGACATTCCGTGATCGGAAGTGCCCCTCTTGTGCCGGAAAATGATCCTACCGTCCTTTTCACAACTGCGGGAATGCATCCGCTGGTACCGTTCCTGCTAGGACAAAAGCATCCTCATGGAAAAAGGCTTGTCAATTGCCAGAAATGTATCAGGACTGGAGATATTGACGAGGTAGGCGACGCCGTCCATCTCACATTTTTCGAGATGCTCGGGAACTGGTCCCTCGGCGACTATTTCAAGAAGGACGCTATTGAATTCAGTTTTGAATTCCTTACAAGCTCTAAATGCCTAGGTCTTTCCATGGACAAGCTTGCCGTGACTGTCTTTGAAGGAGATGCGGATTGTCCGTTCGACGAAGAGGCATTCAATCACTGGAGGCGGCTTGGATTTGCTGAAAACAGGATAACCCGAAGGCCAAAGAAGGACAATTGGTGGGGTCCGGCCGGCCAGACGGGACCTTGCGGACCTGATACTGAAATGTTCTACTGGACCGGACCAGCCGATGAAATTCCCTCTATTTTCACACCTGACGACAGACGCTGGGTCGAGATATGGAACGATGTCTTCATGCAGTACAATAAGGCTGAAAATGGCTCTTATGAACCTCTTTCCCAGCAGAACGTAGACACCGGCATGGGAGTTGAACGTGTAACTGCAATACTGCAAGGGAAAAAGAGTTGTTATGAGACTGAACTTTTCCAGCCTCTTTTCGCAAAGATAAGGGAACTTGAAAAGGTGTCAGAAGGGGATATTGGTCGTTCTGAACGGATCATAGCTGATCATCTCCGTGCCGCCACTTTCATTATTGCAGATGGTGTTGTGCCCGGAAACGTAGATCAATCCTATGTGCTGCGGAGACTGATCAGGCGTTCGATCCGCGAAGGACGCAAGCTTGGCATAGACTGCAAATTCACCCATCTCATCGCTGGAAAGGTGGTAGAAGACTATGCCGATACATATCCTGAACTTGGAAGGGGCAAGGAAAAAATCTTTGAAGCCCTTAAAAATGAAGAGGATATGTTTGAAAAGACGCTTGAAAAAGGGACTAGGGAATTTGAAAAACTTATTGGAAGAGTCCCACCTCATATTGCACACAAGGTGGTCAGCGGAAAAAACGCCTTCAATCTCTATGAAACATATGGATTTCCCTTGGAACTTACAGAGGAAATAGCGAGAGAAAAGGGATTTTCAGTTGAAAAGGAAGGATTTGACAAGGCCTATCAGAAGCATCAGGAGCTTTCCAGGCAGGGAGCTGAGCAGAAGTTCAAGGGTGGATTGTCTGATAACTCTGAAATGACGACCAATCTGCATACCGCTACCCATATGTTACACGAAGCACTGAGAAAAATCCTCGGTCCTCATGTAGCCCAGAAAGGTTCAAATATAACTGCGGAACGTCTCCGTTTCGATTTTTCACATCCTGACAAGATGACTCCGGAACAGATTGCAAGCGTGGAACTCCTTGTAAATGAGATGATTA
>JANYBI010000012.1 GCA_025360875.1 Lentisphaerota bacterium | reverse complement strand
CAGGGAATAACCTTTTGCCAAAATGCATTAGCGTGCCCTTTCTCGTGATTAACAACTGACCCAATTGGTTCATACCCAACACCACCACTCATCCATCCGCTCGCATCTGCAAAATGTTGATAGTAAAAATATGTTTCACCTGGTTTAACCTCGGGCCCTTTTGCATAAATATCCGCTTGAATGTTAACACGACAGAGATTTCCCCCAATTCCAGGCAATAAATTCCCCTTTTTATCGTACAAAATAGGAATTTTATCTGTTCCGTCATCAAAGTATAAAGTAGGTCCACTATTAGGGTCTGGGCCAAGATATCCGTTTGAAATTCCTTGTCCAGAAGTACCGCCATTTGTAATTTTCTTTATAATGTTAATTTCACTAACAGAATTAATTTCCTTAACAGCTCTCATACCTTCAGAAGATGCATCTGTCGATGTAACAATTCTAAAACTCTTTGCGCCTAATAAATCATAATTTCCTACAAGATTATTGAAGCAAGACAAATACAGATTGTCTCCTCCATATTCTCCCATCGGGTCCCTCCCCAGCCACCTCCCCGTATCCGCATTGTAGTACCTGTAGCCGTAGTAGTAGTCCCCAGTCTCATTATCCAGATATTTGCTTGAAAACCTATACGCCATCTGGTCAGCCTTCACGCCAGCCTTCACTATCGTCCTGCCGAAAGCGTCATACTCATACTCCGCCACCTTGTTGCCATTGGAAGCATCGACATACGCCATCACGTTGCCATTCCCGTCATAGCACGGCAGATATGTGCCAGTTGAATCTTTCACCGCCAATAGACCGCCCACACCGCCAGCGCCTTGTAATGAGCCTGAAAGGTCTTCGCCCCATAGGTAGCTTTCCTTCAAGTTGTTTGCTGAATCAAACTTGGCTATGCAGTTCCACCCATCCCACACGAAGCGGTTGTCGGTCGTCAGTTGCCAGTGGTCGGTTGCCCAGGAATAGGATTTCTTGCTGACACGCCTTCCTTGGTAATCGTAGGAGAATGCCAATTTCACTCGGGCAGGAATGCCCAAGTTACTTTCAATGCCAATCAATCGATTTTCGCCGTCCCAGGTGTAGGTGAAGCGGCCATCGGACAGGAGGTTGCCGTCTGGGTCATAAGTATAAAGCTCCGGAGTCTTCGGGAGGAACATCTTCTCAATCTGCTTCGCCACAATGTCCTTCTGTTGGATGCTGTCAAACCTGATGGCGAAGATGTTGAAGGTCTCGCTGACAGGATTGACCTGATTGTCGAGGGCAAAGGACTTGCTAAAGTACTTCCCGGCCCTCGCGGGCTTGAAGATGCCGTTCGCCCCCTGGGATTCCTGCTGGATCCTGACTTCAGCCGTCTCATCCGCGCTTCCAGTGACATCGACTTTCCCCGGGACAGTCCTCTGCAAATACTGGTTTAAATTGTTCGCCGTGTATTCGGAGATGTTTCCGTTCCTCTTTTCGACCTTCCTGTTGCCTATGGAATCGAAAGAGTAGTCGAACTGCTGTCCGGGGACAGGCGCATTGCCTGAAGTGTACTTGTGAGCTGCCGTGACCTGTCCGTAGAGGTCATATTTGTAAATCCAATAGCTTCCATCTGCCAAAGTCAGCCTGGATCTCTGGTCGGAATTATTATAGACGCAGGAATAGGACATGGTTGATGCAGGTGACGCTGAGGAAATGGATGTGAGGCGGTTGAGGTTGTCGTAAGATCTCGTCGTTGTCAGGTTGCCGATGGCGGTGGTGGCAAGAAGGCTTGAACCGGAAATCCTCGTGTAGCTGGCGGTGTCCGTGCCGTTGCCGACGGAAGCCAGCCTGCTCATGCCGTCGTAACTGTAATTTGCCGTGTTCAATGAGGTTCCTCCATTCTGGAGATTCATTGAAGTGCGTCTCCCGAGATTGTCATAGGAATACACCACTGAATCTCCGGAAATGTACGGAATGGTTTCAGAAGAAATCGAGGAATCCTGGTTATATGAAAGAGTCCTGGAACCGGTGCCGTCGGCGATAGTTGTCGGACGTCCGAAAAGGTCACGGGTAAATGAAAGGTTGCCAGTCGCCGGTTGTCCGTCGCCAGCATATGAGACCGAAAGCAGTTCACCTGCTGCGTTATATGCATAGTTAGTCACAACGCCCCTTGTCCAAGTGCGGGAACTCACTGAACCGTCGGGATTGTAGGCGTATGACACGGCACCGCTGTCGGCGTAGACCTTGGAGGTCATGAAGCCGCGGTCGGCGCTGTAATTCCAGGTGGTGGTTGAGCCATTGCCGTCCATTTTGCCTTACCAGTTTTTGGCGATCTCTTCGCGGGCCAGTTGAACCCATCTGGCTAGACGTTCCGGCTCGTTGTTGAGTATATGGACGTCTTTCATGATCAGTTCGGTGCGGCAACCGTGCTTCTTGCAGATGGACAAGGTGTCGCGGATATCCTTCTGGATTTGGGCTTCGTCAAAATGAGGCGTGCTGATCAGTGTTGGATTCGGCTTGCGGGAAAAGATATAATCGCCTTTAAGGGCTTCCGCCATTACTTCCTGATTGCAGAGCGGGGCGATTGAACATGCCTTGAGGTTTGGCAGATTCTTGAGCACATCCCAGCGGGTATTCAGAGGTTCGCAGCAGCCGTAGTAGATCATTCCGAACTTCTCAGCGATTTCCTTGTGGTAGGGGAAGATGAATTCGCGGTAAAGATCCGGTCCGACGCCCACAGTTTCCTGGCTTTCCAGCAGCAACCATAGATCTTTTCTGCGGACAGGTGAGTCCGGCTTGTAGTCTTTTGCGGGAAGATGGCACGTATAGCCTTGTGAGCCCGAGCCTATGTAGTCGTTGCCGTTGTTGAGGTTCAGCAGCCCTTCCTTTTCGCACCATTCAGCAAAGGCGAGATTATCGTCGCGGAGGAATCCCATCAGCATATGCAGACCTTCAGGATCATCATACATGAACAGCATTAGGTTCTCGAGCCCAATGAGATCGATCGCCTGGATGGTCAGGCCGAATGTCCACCAGAAACTTCCGCGCATGCGGATCGGCATGATATCGCCTACAAGCTCTTCTAGCTTCTGCCTGTTCGCGGCCGTCTTTGAACGGTCGATGGAGAATGTCCTGTGCCTCAGCCTGTGGAATTCCTGGCGTATGTCCTTGATTGGCGCATCCCATGAACGTGCCGTCATCTTGTCACCGTCCGTTACATGGTGGTCGACCTTCTCAACTCCGAAATTTGGCGATATGTCAATCTGCCAGTTCATATCGATGAACGGTTCCACGACCCGGTCGTCGTCCAGGTGTTCGAACCTCCAAATCTCCCATCGCAATCCCCACTCGACTCCTTTCGCCCACGCGTCATCACATTGCATGACAGGTGCGAAAGGAGGTTTCTGATCTCTTACGCCCCCGTCCTCGGCGAGAATCATTGGACGGGTCTGGATACCGTCATGCATGGACAACCACAGTTTTTTGCGCTCAAGGTTTTTCTTATGGGATGCGATTTCAAGTTTCCGTTTAGCCAGTTCCCGTATGATGCCGCGTTCATTGCTTGTCATTTACCTCGGACTCCTTAATATGGATTTTATGGTTGCTATAAAGATTCCTGGTTACAATATAGCAGGTGCTGCCATTTCTGGCAATGGATGGATAGTTGGCCTTTCCATTACTCGGCGGGCTTGCAATTTAAACATCATGAATTACTCATATGCAACGTAAATTTCTTCCTAAAGGGAACCTCTGAAAATTGACATATGGAGCGCAACAGTAAATTGAGGTTCCCTAAAGACAAAGGGCTGATGCATGAAATATTTTCTCGCGATTGACTCCGGTGGAACCAAATGCGAATCCGTATTCATTTCAGAGGAAGGCAAGGTGCTCGGATTTTCGAGATTCCAGGAACGTAATGTCAGCGGACGCAGTGAAAAAGCCGTGATAAATTCCGCACGAAAGGCTTTGGGAAGCGAAAGTCCCGACGATGTCTACATCATCGGCTTTTCAGCAAAATATAAGAAATTAGCCGAAAATTCCGGTTCCAAGTTGTTTCCGGACAAGCCTGGACAAAAATCCCGGAGGTCCATAAGTGTCATCGCCACAAATGAATCACGCGCCGAACTTGCAATCCATGGGCTGCAGCATGGGATTGTGCTTCTCTCGGGAACCGGTTCGTTTGTCCATGGCAGGAACAAGAATGGCGATGAACGCCATTTCGATGGTTTTGGGCCGATCCTCGGTGACGAGGGGGGCGGGTACTATATAGGTTCCAGAGGTCTCAGGGCCGCAATCAGGAGCAACTGGCATCAGCGGAGGGAAACAAGCCTCCGCGACAAAGTTTTCGCACATCTGGGGATTTCAACAGTTTCGGAGGCGGTAGTGATGAGCCTTACCCAGCTCGACCGGACTGTATTTGCATCGCTTTCGAAAATTGTAAATGATGAGGCCGAGAAGGGGGACAGGATTTCAATCGAGATATTGAGGGAAGCCGCTGCGGCGATATGTGAAACTCTTTTCGATGTCATAATGACGCTTGGGATGAAGGAGGACAAGTATGTGCTGATCGGAACCGGCGGAGTCGTGTCATCTTCAAATATCTATTGGAAAGAGGTTGTCAACAACGTCAAGATGATGGCCCCGAACATCGAATGCAGGATTGAGAAGAGACCTCCCGTCCTCGGGGTGGCCGTTTCAGGAATGAGGGATATCCTTTGTCTTGATGAATCCGGCACCATCGAACTCGCCTCGAAAATATCTGAGTCCTATTATAAATTCACAGGGAAGGAGAATGCATGAAGCCAAATCCATATCTTGAATCGGTCGAGAAGATCTTAGCCCATCTCCGGAAGGAACAGGGTAAGTCGATTGAAAAAGCGGCGAAAATGATTGTGAAATCAATTTCCTCCGGCGGCGCTCTCTACTGCTCGGAGGTCGGACATGGGATCCATATGGATTGGATCTCAAGGGCAGGAGGACTTTTTGCCATCAGACCGTTTTCATTCGGTATTGGCATAAACGACAAGACTTCGAATGCCCTTATGAACAGGAAAGGTAAGAAACGTGCCGACACCGATCTCGAGAACATAAGGCATGCCGTCAAGATCAGCAACCTGAGAAAAGGTGACGTGATGCTGATAGGATCAGTTTCCGGCCGCAACCGCGCTCCCGTTGAACTTGCCCTGGCATGCCGTGCCTCAGGAGTCAGGACGATAGGGTTCACATCGCTTGAATATACTGCAAAGGCGAAACCTGCCCATCCTACCGGAAAACGTCTTTACGAAGTGGTCGATGTCGTAATCGACAACGGAGCGCCCTATGGCGACGCCTCAGTGAAACTCAAGGGTTATGATATTCCAGTTCTGCCTGTCTCAGGGGTGTCATGCATTGTTGCGGGCTGGATGATGTTGTGCAGAGTCCTGGAACTTATGGCGGAAAAGAAAGATCCGGCCACGGTCTACCTGAGCGTAAACCGTGAGGGCGGAGAGGACTTCAATAAAAAACAGCAGGAAATATTCGACAGGAAGGGATATTGAAATGATTTCCGAGAAATATATTTCCATTGCGAAAGACGCACTTGATTCGGTTATGAAGACCCAGAAGGAAAATATCAGGAAGGCGTCTGTCATCCTTGTCGACTCCATAGTTGGAGGTAAGGCCGTCTTTTCATTTGGCGCATCGCATTCGTTCATCATCACCGAGGAACTTGTCTATCGGACAGGCGGTCTCATGCTGGTGAATCCCATATATCCGCACGGAATGAACTTCTCCGTCCATCCGCTTCCCGCCACATCGAAAATGGAGAGAGTACTTGGATTTGGGAGAGAACTTCTTTCCGCATCGCCGGCAAAGGAGGGCGATGTCCTTCTCATAACTTCGACATCGGGACGTAATGCTGTTGTGATAGACATGGCGCTTGAGGCGGCTGAGAAAAAGATAAGGACGATTGCCATAAGCTCACTGGCGTATTCAAAAGGTGTTTCCAGCCGCCATCCGTCGGGCAAGAAGCTTTCAGACCTTTGCGACGTGGTGATCGACAACTGTGCGCCTTACGGGGACGCGGCTCTGGAAATTGAAGGATTCCCGCAGAAAATGGGACCTCTCTCAACGATCACAGGATGCGCCATAGCCCATTGTCTTGCAGCTGAAACAGCAGGGGAACTTGTACGCCGCGGAATTACTCCTCCAGTTTTCATGAGCGCCAATTTGGACGGCGGCGACGAATTCAACAAGCGCCTCATGGAAGAGAACAAATACCGTATTTTCTACTGCTGAACAGATGTTTGCTACTCTGGGTTCTTTCTCAGATCGAGTTGGTAACTCGATTAGTAAAGACTGAATATCCAATCCTGCCAAGCAGGACAAGTATCCAATTTATCACGCAATGCGTGACAAGGAATATCCAACCGATGAAGTGAAGCAAAGACGAACTCATTCAAAAGGCAGATAAGAGTAATTTCCCCTCAAGAGGAGGCTGATTGAGTTCAATATCATTCAAAAGCATAGACGCGGATAAAAGAAGAATTCGATAATTCCCTTGGATATTGGACATTCCGTGTTGGATATTGGACATTCAAATATTTTATATTTTGTGCGTTTCCACTCAAAATGAAAACGAACCCTATTCCGATTGTCCGACTACGGTCGCGATGCTGGTATCACCCTGGAGCACGCGCTCGAGGCTTTCGGGTTCGGAGAAGTTGAAGACGATTATCGGAAGGTTGTTGTCGCGGCACATTGAGAACGCCGTCGAATCCATGATTTTCAACTGCTGGGTGAGGGCGTCATCGAAACTGATCTTCTCGTATCTTTTTGCATTTGGATTCTTCTTCGGATCGTCCGTGTAGACACCGTCAACCTTTGTCGCCTTGAGAACTGCTTCAGCGCCGATCTCGAGCGCCCTGAGAGTTGCGGTCGTGTCGGTCGTGAAGAATGGCGAGCCGGTCCCGCCTGCGAAAATTACGATCCTGCCTTCGGAAAGGGATTTCATGGCTTTTTCACGATCAAAGGCAGGGGCTATCGGAATCATGGAGATCGAAGCCTGGACTTCGGCGATATAGCCTGCAGCATTGAAGGCGTCACGGAGGCAGAGGGCGTTCATCACAGTTCCAAGCAGTCCCATGTAGTCGGCGGTGACCCTGTCCATCCCGGAGTTGACTCCCCGGACACCGCGCCAGATATTTCCCCCGCCTATGACGATGCCAAGCTCAATTCCCTTGTCGGCAACCGATCCGATCCTCTCGACGATCTCACTTATTGCGTCAGCATCATATCCGCTTTCGGCATCACCTTTCAATGCTTCGCCGCTCAACTTGAGAAGAATCCGGTTATACACGTATGGTGAATCCATGGGAATTTGCTCCTGTTATGTTTTCCATATAATAACCATGATTTTAGAAAATGAAAACCCCTTTAGCCACAGACTTTCAGTGAGACAGGCTTGTTTTTGCCGGAATTCAGAATAAATTATTTACTCGGAACGGAGAGAACCATAGAAAATCCTATAATCTTATAAGGAGAAAACATATGAACGTATCAATCGGACAACTGTTGGACCATGTCGAAGAGCATATGATGAAGACAGTCGAACACATGCAGTCGGATTTTTCAGCGGTCAGGACCGGCAAGGCTTCTCCGGCGCTGGTTGAGAACATCATGGTCGATTACTATGGAACGCCTACAAGACTCAAGGAACTTGCCGGAATCACGACTCCAGAGGCGCGTCTTCTGGTCATTCAGCCATGGGATCCTTCATCCATGGGTGCCATTGAAAAGGGTATAATCGCCTCGAATATCGGTATTTCGCCGGTCAACGACGGACGTGTCATAAGGCTTCCTGTCCCTGAACTGAGCGAGGA
>JANYBI010000769.1 GCA_025360875.1 Lentisphaerota bacterium | reverse complement strand
TCCGAACATAAACGAATGGTTTGTGAAGAAAGACAGGGGGAAAGCCGTGTGAGGGAAAACTTCATGCACGGTTTGGTCTATGGGGTGAGCCTGAAAAGTCGTAACTCGTTGCGGCACAGTGGGTTTACTCTAATAGAACTGTTGGTGGCTGTGCCCGCCATAGCTGCCCCGCGACTGCGGGGAGCGACGGCGAGAGTAGCTCGATTCACGTTAATCGAGCTACTCGTGGTTATTGCGATCATCGCAATACTGGTTGCCATACTGCTGCCGGCGCTCAAGAATGCGAAGGAGCAGGCGCAGACCATAGCTTGTGTCAACAACATGAAGCAGTCCAGTACGGGAATACTGGTATGGGGCGGGGATTGGGATTCGATGCTCCCGGACCACAACAGCTACTTCGGAAACGCGCCATACCAGTTTGGAGATCTGATTGACGGAAAATACCTGGCGCGACAGTCCCTGATATGCCCGACCGCACATGACATCTTCACGTACTATGCCTATCCTGTCGATGTGATGCAGAGGGACCGGACTGCGATCAAAAATGCCACGGGCAGCTGGGACAACGGCTGGCCCGATTATCCGGGCGGTTTCTGGTCTAATACTCCCTCATACAACACTACCGACTTCGGGACATATGTCTACCATGGCGGTGCCGACCTGCGAGGGACCAACGCGACAACTTTCATGGACTGGCGCGCCTGGTCGGCATGGAAAACCGACGCCAGGACCGAACGGTACTGCACCATGCGCATGGACAACATAAGGGATCCGTCCAGATACGCCATAATGTGGGACATGGACATGAACAAGGCGACATGCACCACAATCGACCCGCTAAAAAAGATTACCCTCATACCGCACACCGGTAAAGGCCATACTTATGCCTATTCGGACGGACATGCGGTCTTTGTCAAGGAGACGACGCCGATAGGTGGAAACTGGGCCTTGGTGTATAGCTACAACACTCCGGTCATGGTCGATGTGTATTGGGTCATGTGGAAAGGAGTTAACTACTTCTCGTATACCTCCCCCAAGCCGTCCTCCGAAGCAACGTTGAGCAGCATTATAAAATGGCCGGAGCTGTGAACTGCCTCCGCAGGTTGCGGTTATTGCTGACTTTAATTAGTATTGGAGATTTTTATATGGGTGAATTTGAAAACAGGAATTGTTTTAAATAAGGAATAAGTCATGAAACATGTTCTGGTTCTTGTATCCATCGCTGTGGGGACGCTTTTCGCGGGAGCGCTGTCGGCCCAGGAAACCTTGACCTTCGATGCTCCCCAGTGCGTCGGCATTGGCGGATACCGCGCCCTCTGGGATACGCCGATACTGGCCGCTCAGGACGGCGTCCGCATGGTCACGGATACGGAGATCAAGGACCGTGGCGGTGTAGCGCCATTTGCGGCTGACTTGCGCAAGGATGGAGCAATTCCTGCTGCCCTGGCATTCGATGCCATTCATCGCTTCCTGCTCGTCCGCTTCCCGGATGCGGCGGAGAAGATTGCAGCAAAACTCAACGAAGGAGCAGCTATTGAGAAGGTCGAACTTGTGCTGCCTTTTGCAGACGAGGAACTCTGGCCGGAAGGGAATCCCAATGGCGTTCCACCGGGCGGCGGTTATTGCTACCGCGCCAACTGGGGAACAGACACGCTCTACCGCAAATCGAGGCCGACCTGGAACGCGATCGCGTGGGCGCTGCGCCAGCCATGGAAAGCCGATCTGCAGCTTGGCCCCACCTACAATGCATTCATCAACGGCGCGGGTTACTGGGCGCATTTCGGAGCTCAGGATGACCAGAAGGACCGCGTGCCGGTCCAGTTCGGGCCGACCCCTGTGAACTACAAGCAGCCTGATGGCAGGATGGATATCACGGCATCTCTTGCCGACCCTGCATTCGGTGATACGATCGGAGCACGCCTGCGCCGCCTGTCCGACTGCGGATTCATCGTGCGCAAATGGGAGACCTACGATCACCGCTATTTCACCGGATGCTATGAGTGGTCGACCGGTACGGGGCCTCGCGCGATCATCATCCAGAATCCGAAACTGATCGTGACTTTCAAGAAGGCGGACAAGCCCGCGAAGGTGGAGCTTCCTCCTGCGGCGGATATCGTCAAGCTGTCAGAAGAACTTAAGAAGAGTGGTAAGGGAGGAAAGCCTACGGCCGTGATGCCGACTCCGGCCGAGCTGAAGGTGCTGGAGGACCGGTTCCGTCTGGCACGCAAGCCTGATATGCCGGAGTGGCAGTGGCAGCGGATCCAGGAGCTGTTCGCCGCTGTTTACGGGGCCGGAGCAAAGGATGAGCCGTTCTGGTTTGAGTTCGTTCCTTCCCACATCAAGAATCGCCTGCGCATCGGTCCTGACGGCAAATGGTCGGACAAGCTGCAGCCTGATCCCGTAAAGGTATACGATGCCTACGTCGACGACATCCTTGGCAAACCATATCGCGGCTGGAATGGATTCGAAGCCGGACCGGTGCTGGTGACTTGGTTCCTGTATCGTGATGCCATGCCGCTGCCCGCCCAGGAGTGCTTCAAGAATTTCTGGACGGCCTGGCTGATGCCTGACCGTGAGAGCTGCAACCCGGCGAAGCTGGTCGATGCGGATTCGGTCGACGGTACGTTGGTACATCCGATGTCCGACCAGCTTGCTAACCGCAAGGGCACTGCCGACAGCGTCTCCGATACGTATTATGCAAAGACCGGCGACTGGCGCGGGAACAAGAGCTTCTACAGGTCGGGTTTCAACTACTGCATGTCGACCATGAACTTCAACAACACCGCGTCCATGGGCGCATTGCTTGGCGGTTCGATCATTGGCTCCGAACGCGCCATCGCCGACGGACGCCATGGGCAGGCAAACTTCCCTCTGAAGCTGTGGTCCTGGTACGACGGCACCGTGCAGGAGGAAGGTGACGACTACTACTTCGGTGTCACGCTGCGCGCCCAGAAGATGGTGGCGGATTTCGGTCCTGAACCAGTCGACAGGCTCCTCGGAAAATCAATGCTTCTGAAAGGTATGACGATGATGGCCGAAGACTATCATCCCGGTCTCCGTCGCTACATTACCGGTTCATCCCGTACTGGAAATTACATGCGCCTGGTGAGCCAGGACGGTCTCTACAGCATTCTCCACACGCTCAGCAAGAAAGGCACGCTGACCGATCTTGGCATCGATGCCAAGGATCTGCCGGAGGGTGAGCCGAAGTTCGGACAGGAATTCCCTCCCGAGCAGGTTGCACGCGGTGCTGCCTACAGCCCATACGCGCCGGACTGGTATCAGCATGTGATCGACGAGAAGCCTTTCCCATACGAGGTGTCCGCCACGTTCAAACGGTGGGGCTCCCATATCGAGCATCCGCTTATCAAGAAGACATGTCTGGGCAGGAACTACGGTCTTTACAGCATCAGTGGCGGGGAGGGTTTCTTCCCGCAGATCGCGCAGTGGCGCCGTCAGGACAAGGATGTGCTCAGTTCCAGGGAACTGGGCACGATGATCATGCGTTTCGGAATAAACCAGACACGCTTCGTCAACGACGCGGGGGGCTGGATCCAGGACTACGGCAGCGCGGCGTACCTGCAGGACGGGTCGAAGCTGATCGCATCGTACAGTCCGTGGGGCGCTGGCCTGGACGTTGGTCGCGGGATAAAGAGCATTCAGTCATCTGTTGCCTTCTACAACTACGAACTGCCGGCGCCGACATGGGAGATATATGTTGACGGCCAGCAGATAAAGTCCCTGCCGTTCGCATGCAAGGCTGGCCAGAAGATCGTGATCAAGGACGGTGTGACCTGGATTGGCATAGTGCCGCTTGCCGGCAGCAACCTGGGACGCTCGGACGAGGTCATGCTGCGCGAGGGCGAGGAACAGAAATATCTCGAGCGCCACCATGCGAAGGCTGCGCTGGTCATTGACAACTACATACTTCAGAAGGCCGAACCTCTCTCCAAGGATGCCGACTGGCCTGCGATCGACAAGGCCGCCAACGGTTTTGCCGTCGAATTTGCGGATGCCGCGGATTATCCTGATTTCCCAGCTTTCCTCAAGCACATGCAGGATGCCAAGGCCACCTCCACGGTCGATGCTGCGAAAGGCGTGCATGACGTGACCTATGTCAGCGGCAAGGATACGCTGGAAATGGGTGCGCTTACTACGCGGCCCAACCCTGACATGAAGATGAATGAGGCTTTCACCCATCGCCGTGTGAACGGCGTGAATCCGGATCTGCCACCCGGAGTTGAACGAGTTTCTCCTTTCAGTGTCCACGCGACCACTGGATCAATCGAGCGTGGCGGAGCAACGTTGCGCAACAGTCCCGGCCGCCATGCGGTCCTGCAGCGCGAGTCGAACACCGGCATCGTGCTTGCGGCCAATCCGCTTGCCGAACTGAACCTTTTCTCGCTCAAGGCGCCCGGCGATATCGAAGTCACCGCGGCCGGAAAGATCGGTCTCGCGATTATCACACTGGATCCAAAAGGGCAGAAGGTGGCGATTGAGCATGCCTTCCTGCCGGAGCAGAAGACCGATGCCGCTTCCGCTGACGCGATGCTGCTGTTCGGACTCCAGCCTGCGGTGACCGTCTCACTTAACGGGG
>JANYBI010000763.1 GCA_025360875.1 Lentisphaerota bacterium | reverse complement strand
TAAATTTTCCCTAAAATTTATATTAATCATATCCAATCATTTCGTTATTTGATTATTTTCTATCATAATTATAAATTTTCAAGGCTTCTTGAAAATTTATTATGATTATATTTGATTACTATTGACTATTTGTGATTTTACAGTAGATTCATCCCGAAAACGAATAGTTGGATTGAAGTATATTTTAATCTGATGTTCATTATCCGGTGTCTTATCAATTAACAATATGACAGGTTTCAAATGCGAATAATAGTTCCTATAAAGCAAGTGCCGGAGACAAAGTCCGTCAAGATGGACGAGAAAACCGGCACTGTGATAAGGGAGGGTGTCGAGTCCATCATAAACCCGCTCGATCTCTATGCCATCGAGATAGCGGTCCAATTGAAAGAAAGCAATGGTGGAGAAGTCATAGCCCTCTCAATGGGTCCTCCCAAGGCTGTTGAAGCCCTCAGGGAGGCGATTGCGATGGGTGTAGATTCAGCGGTGCTTGTGAGCGACAGGGCGTTCGCAGGTTCTGACACATGGGCTACAAGCTATGTACTGGCGGAAGCCGTCAGGAAGATAGGACAGTATGACCTAATAATCTGCGGCGAACGAGCCACCGATGGAGACACTGGTCAGGTCGGCCCTGAAATGGCCTCATATCTCAAGATGCCAGTCGTCTCTTACGTGAACAAAGTCGTTAAAGTAGCTAATGGGAAAATCGTCACCCACAGGCTTGTCGAGGAAGGATCTGAAATACTTGAGTCTGAAATGCCATGTCTCCTGACAGTCGTCAAGGAAGTAAGTGACCCGCGTCTCCCAACCCTGCGCGGAAAACAGAAGGCCAGGAAAGCCGATATTCCCGTGTTCGGATTGAAAGATCTCGATCTGGACCCGAAAAAAATCGGTCTTGCGGGATCTCCTACCAAAGTCGTCAAGATCTTCAAGCCAAAAGTTGCAAGGGAATGCGAAAAGATTGTCGCCCGCGACGAGGAGAAGATCAAGGAGGCCGTCGGCAAGCTGGAAGGATTCCTGAAGAAAAAGGAAATATTATGAATCATTCAGATGTATGGATACTGGCAGAGCAGGAAGACGGGAAGATTCTGCGGATTTCGCACGAACTTATAACCCGCGGACTTCTGCTCTCGCAGAAGCGCGGATGCAAGCTTTGTGCGATGGTCTTCGGCAGCAATATCAATGAATCGGATCTGCAGGATATGGTTGACAGGGGAGTTGACAGGGTAGTAGCGGTTGAGGCGCCCGGACTTTCGAATTTCCTGGTTGAACCTTATTCCGCATGCATGCAGGATATTCTTTCAAAATACAGTCCTGAGATCATTCTCGGAGGCGCTACTTCTACAGGAAGGACTCTTCTTCCTTATGTTGCGATGTCCGCATATACCGGACTCACGGCCGACTGTACCGGACTCGACATCGAAGATGGTACTAACAACCTTTTGCAGACACGTCCCGCGATCGGCGGAAACATAATGGCCACAATAAAGACACCTGATTTCCGCCCGCAGATGGCGACTGTCCGACCACGTTCAACAAAACCTGCGCCGGTCCTCCAGAAAGGCAGAAAAGGGAAGATCGTCAGGCTGAAACCCGACAGCAAATTACTGAACAGCAGGATCTTGCGTACCGGCTTCATCCCCAACGAGGAGGAACAGTCTCTCCATGAAGCTGAGATAGTTGTGGTCGCTGGGCGAGGAATCAAAAAGACCGAGAATGTCCAGCTCATACGTGATCTTGCGAACGCCCTGGGAGGTACACTTGCGGCTACCAGGGATGTCGTCGACAGGGGCTGGCTCAGCTATCCGCATCAGGTCGGACTTAGCGGAAAGACAATCAGTCCGAAACTTTATGTCGGGGTCGGAGTATCAGGCGCCATCCAGCATCTTGCGGGAATGCAGACTTCGGAGACGATCATTGCCATCAACAGTGATCCTGAGGCCCAGATTTTCAAAGTTGCCGATTTCGGAATTGTCGGGGATCTTTTCGAAGTCGTCCCAGCTCTTACGAAGAGGATTAAAGACGGAAAATTCAACGATGTCAAAATATCAAAATAGACAGCCCTTGCGGGCTTGACTACAAACGAATACGAATTTGTTCGTAGTTAATCCTCCCAAGGAGGATGTTCTTCATTCCAATAATTCAGGAGTTTATAGATGACAACGTATAATCCAGTTACTGATAAGATAGCCGACGAGCTCAGGAAGATTGTAGGAGAGAAGTATGTGATTTTTAAGGATTCTGAAAAACTTGAGCCATATTCCCATGACGAGATACCGGGCAAGGATTACGCCCACATGCCGGAAGTCGTGGTCCGCCCGCGCACCAAGGAGGAGATTTCCTCCATAATGAAACTCGCGAACAGGGAGATGGTCCCAATCACTCCGCGCGGAGCCGGTTCGGGCCTTTCAGGAGGAGCAGTCCCCATCAAGGGAGGAATTCTGCTTTCGGTCGACAGGATGAACAGCATCCTGGAAATAGACCGCGAGAACCTCATGATCGTTGTCGAACCTGGTGTGGTAGCGAACGAGATCAATGAGGCGATCAGGGAATTCGGCCTTTTCTACGCCGGATATCCGATGAGTCTTGAAACCTGTTTCATCGGCGGCAATGTCGCGGAAAATGCAGGAGGAGGCAAAGCTGTAAAATATGGGGTTACCTCCAGGTATGTCCTTGGTCTTGAAACTGTCATGCCTACCGGTGAGATAGTAGAATTCGGCGGCAAGCTTCTCAAGGACGTAACCGGTTATAACATGGTCCAGCTGATGATCGGTTCGGAAGGGACCCTGGGTCTTTTCACGAAAATAATACTTAAACTCGTCCCACTTCCGAAAGCGCAGGTCGATCTACTCTGCCTGTTCAAAAGTTCGGAAGAGGCAATTGCGGCAGTACCAAAAATAATGACGACCGCAGGCATAACTCCGACATCCATCGAATACATGGACAAGGATTCCGTCCAGGCCGCCTGCCAGTATCTCAACGAGAACATTCCCTACCAGAAGGCCGGGGCAATGCTGCTCATAACGGTTGACGGTACCGACAAACAGCAGGTTGAAAAGGACTACGAACTTGTCGGAGAGCTCTGCATTAAGGAAGGCGCCATAGAGGTTTATGTCGCAGACAATTCCACCACTTCCGAAAGAATATGGAAGGTCAGAAGGAACATACCGGAAGCTTTCAGCGTGTTTTCAAAACGCCAGAGCGGTGAAGACATAGTAGTTCCCCCTGCGTCAATCCCGAAGGTTGTGATAGAATTTAAAAAACTTTCCGAAAAGTTCGGCGTCGTAATCCCTTGCTATGGTCATGCCGGCGACGGGAACCTGCATTCCAGGATATCCCCTCCTCCCGACTGGACAGACAAAAAGTGGAAGGAAACACTTCCTCTGATACTTGAGGAACTCTACAAGGTCACGGCCAGCCTAGGAGGCAGGATTTCAGGCGAACATGGAATCGGTCACAAGCGGAAGAAATATATGAGGAAAGTAGTCTCCGAAGAATATATGGACGTGATCAAATCCATCAAGAAAGCTCTGGATCCGAACTGCATACTGAATCCAGGCAAGATCTTCGATCTATAAATTTTTCCGGACGGAAAATTTTATTATCAAGGAAGTCATGAATACGGAGAAAACAATGAAAGCGATACAGCTCACTGGGATACGCAAGATGGAAATGAGGGAGGTGCCAACTCCTGATATAAAGAATCCTACAGATGTGCTTATTAGAATGAAAGTAGTCGGGGTCTGCGGATCCGATGTCCATTACTATACTGAAGGGAAAATAGGAAGCCAGGTGGTGGAATATCCGTTCACGGTCGGACATGAAGGCGCCGGAATTGTCGAGAAGGTCGGATCTGCCGTTAAGAAAGTCAATCCGGGCGACAGGATCGCAGTAGAGCCTGCAATGTCGTGCTGGGTCTGCGACCAGTGCAAAGCCGGACGTCCGCACACTTGCAGGAAGCTCCGCTTTCTTGGATGCCCTAAACAGGCCGAGGGATGTCTTTCTGAATATCTGGTCATGCCCGAGGAATGCTGTTTCAAGATAAAGGATTCAATGACATTCGATGAGGCCGCTATCTCCGAACCTCTTGCAATAGGTGTATATGCCGTAAAACAGTCTATTCCGATGAAAGATGCGAAGATCGCAATTCTCGGTTCAGGCCCGATAGGTTTGAGCGTTCTTCTTCCTGCAAAGGCCCAGGATGCTGAAAAAGTTTACATGACCGACAAGATAGACAACCGTCTCCAGCTCGCAAAGAAAATGGGTGCCGATTGGACTGGCAATCCGTCAAAAGATGACATTGTCAAGATACTCTCCAAAGAAGAGCCTCTCCTGGTCGACGCCGTATTCGAGTGCTGCGGGCAGCAGGAGGCCTTCGAGCAGGCAGTACAGATAGTCAAACCTGGCGGGAAAATAATGCTCATCGGCATACCTCCGTCACTCGACAAGTGGGCTTTCAGCGTTGATCTTGCTCGCAGGAAGGAAATCTGCATCCAGAACGTGAGACGGCAGAACCATTGTGTCCAATCCGCTCTTGATATGATTGACAGGAAGCTTTTCGATGTGAATAAAATGGTGACCCATCACTTCAAGTTCCAATACACCAGGATGGCGTTCGATCTTGTCTCCGACTACAAGGATGGCGTGGTAAAAGCCATGATCGAGATATAAAATTTTCGGAGAAAATTTTATTATGAAAGATTTATATAACCTCAAGGAAAAACTCAGCTCCTTTGATTTGAAGGAGAGGCAGGAGTCCTTGCGTCAGCTCATGCTTGTCAGCCCGATGCCTCAAAGGCAGTACGACAACGTCAACATGCATCTGCATAGTTTTTTCTCATACAATGCCGAAGGATGGTCTCCTACCCGGATAGCCTGGGAGGCATATGAAAAAGGCCTCTATGCGGTCGCCATCATTGACTTTGATGTCCTTGACGGCATGCAAGAGTTCTATGAGGCTGGGGAAATTCTCGGAATCAGGACGAATGTCGGCATAGAGACTCGCGCTTTTCTCAAGGAATATTCCGACAGGGAGATAGATTCTCCCGGAGAACCCGGTGTCAGCTATGTCGGCGGTTCAGGTTTTACAAAATTATTGCCGAAGACGTTCCTGCAGTCTGCGAAACTCGCAGAATTCAGACAAACCGCCAAAGACAGGAACATATCCCTGATATCCAGAATAAATCCGCACGTTCCGGAGATTGCAATTGACTACGAAAATGACGTTCTTCCGCTGAGTCCTTCGGACACAGCTACAGAACGTCATATTATTTCCGCTTACCTTCGGAAAACGGAAATGGTATTTCCGGACAGGCACAGTCTAATAAATTTTCTGTCTCGAACCTTAGGGAAATCACAGGAAGAGACAGAAAATTTATTAAAAAGCAGGACTTCCATGGAAGAAGTCCTGCGTGCGAAATTCGCAAAACGCGGCGGATTCGGATATTTGCAGCCGACGGCGACAAGTTTCCCAAAAGTCGAGGATTTTTTCGCCTGGGTCAAATCATGTGGTGCGATCCCGATGGAATCCTGGCTCGATGGCACAAGCGCCGGCGAATCAAATCCAAAGGAACTTCTTGAACTTTCGATGTCAAAAGGAGCTGCTGCCCTCAACCTGATCCCCGACCGCAACTGGAACATAAAGGATTCCGAGACTAAGGCGAAGAAAATAGCAAATTTGAGGGAGGTAGTCAAAGTCGCAGATGCATTGAACCTGCCCTTGAACATCGGAACGGAAATGAACAGGAAAGGACAGCTTTTTGCAGATGAACTGAACGGTCCTGTCCTACATGAATTCAAGGGTAAATTCCTGAAAGGAGCAAGAATACTGGTCGGTCATTCTATCCTTGCGAGATTCGCAGATTTCACTTATCTGGGAAGCAAATCTGAAAATATTTTCGGAAACAGGATCGCAGACAGGAACAGGTTCTTTGAAACCATAGGTTCACTTCCTCCGGTGACAAAACAGATCGCCGACAAATTCAGGGACGCCGGACAGGAGAAATCCTATTCAATAATATATGAATCATCCAGGAACGGAAAATGGATGCTTTAGCTTAGGTTTGCTGTATTCTGTTTAATCCATTTGGAGAAAAGATGAAGAAGTTACCAAAATATCCAAATCAAAAGCCTGGCAGGAAACTGAAAGTCCGGGAACAATCCACTGAATACGGCAGTCCAGGAATTGTTCTCTATAAGGCTCCGGACGGCAGGACTGAAATAGAGGTCCATCTCAAGGATGAATCCCTCTGGCTTACGCAGAAACAGATTTC
>JANYBI010000754.1 GCA_025360875.1 Lentisphaerota bacterium | reverse complement strand
CAAATTTTCTTAGCCTCAAAATTATAGAAAAAACGCTTCAAACTGTCGAAAACAAGTCTGAGTAAAACAGACATTCCTGTCTGTTTATTCAATTGTCCGAGACAAACATCACTGCATTGCTCGAAGAATCGAGTTGCGATTTAAAGGCATTTACGGAGCGCTGGCGTCTCGCCGGCAATAAAAAATCACAGGCAAGATGCCTGTGCTACATTCTACGAGTCGCTATTTACAAGCAATCCCTCAACATCATATATCCCCGCCGACTTTATTTTCACTTTCAGGAGATCTCCGGATGATACTTTTGACTTGCCGATTTTTACCTTTACGGTGTTGTCGATGTCGGGCGAGTCCATGAATGTCCTGCCGATGGCTTGTCCGTTTGCGATCTTGTCCACCAGCACTTCAAGGACTTTTCCTGCAAGCATGGTGTTCCGTTCCAAGGAGTTTTCAGCCTGTATCCGCATGATGATGTCTTTTCTTTTTTCCGCAACGTCGTCCGGAACCTTGTCCGGAAATGCCGAGGCAGGTGTTCCGGGTTCAGGATAGTAGGTGAAGGCTCCGAGCCTTTCGAACTTCTGTGTCCTGACGAAATTGGCAAGTTCCTTGAAATCCTCTTCTGTCTCGCCGGGATAACCGACCAGGAACGTAGTCCGGATCGCGATGCCGGGAATTTCCGCACGTAATTTTGAAAGTAGGATTTTGATCTGTTCAGACCTGACCTTGCGCCCCATGCTCATGAGGATCCTGTCAGAAATATGCTGGAGCGGCATGTCGATATAAGGCAGTATATGCTTCGCGTTTTTGAGGACAGCAATAAGCTCATCGGAGAAGTGTGCCGGATGAGTATAGAGAATCCTGATCCAGAAATTCCCCTTCAGCGCATCAAGCTTTTTCAGGAGACTGGGAAGGTTTTCATGCAACTTGTGCAGATCCTTTCCAAATGCGGTAGTGTCCTGTGCGATGATTATCAGTTCCCTGCATCCGTTTGCGATGAGAGCTTCCGCCTCCTTTAAAATGGACTCAGAACTTCTGCTGCGCAATCCGCCGCGGATGCCTGGGATGGAACAGTAGGCGCATCTGTTGTCGCAGCCGTCGGCGATTTTTATGTATGCATAATGCTTCGGGGTCAACTGCAGGCGCGGCGTATTCTCGTCATGGATGAATTCCGGCTTGTCCGAACATGACCTCACTGGCTTGCCGGTGTTCTTGTCATAAAGCCCGCGTATATATTTTGCGATGTTCGCAATCTTGTCGATACCGAGCCACAGATCGACTTCCGGATACTTTTCTGCAATATCCATCTTCTTGTCCCACTGGACCAGACATCCGCATATCGCGATCTTCCTGGTTTCCGGCTTTTTCTTCTTCCAGGCGACGGCCTTCCGGATAAATGATTCCGCTTCAGCGCGGGCAGGGGGGATGAATGCACATGTGTTGATCATGTAGACGTCCGCGTCGGCAGGAGACTCCGTCAGCCCAATATTTGCAGACAGCAGATTGCCAGTCAGGATTTCGGTGTCAACGAAATTTTTCGGACATCCGAGACTCATAGTATATACGTAAATCTGTTTCATGTAAACAAGCTCCAAAGTTGCATAGGCTCAGAGGCACAAAGTTAACCGAGGGCACAACAGTGCCTCGGGATTAACCCCGGTTTTCGAGGCATTTGCCTCGAAACATCGGCCTCTCGGTAAATTTTGCTAACTCAAAAGCAAAATTTAGGTTAAGGAAAGCATATTATAGTCGGAGAATGATACAAATAAACCATGAAACACATGAAACACACGGAAAAATCTTAGTCATCGCAGTGTGGTGACATGATTACTCCAATGGAAGATTCTTGAATGCACTTAGGTATCGATAGTAAACTTCCAGACAAAGATTTACGGTAAGCATTGAATACAAATTGTAGTCTTCCGAATTCATTGATATGTCGGTCAGATCCAGAACATTAGGCAACTTGGAATCAATGTATGCAAAGGTGCTATTCCGCTTATTGCCGATTGTCTTTGTCCATGAGTCCCAGTTTGCCTTATCTTTATTAAACAGAGTAAAATACAGGACTGTCTGTGCAAAGTAACGCTCTCTTGATCTGATGTCGGTCGAGGTATCCCAGTCAAACTCGGAATTGATTGCAATGAAATTTAGATATTTTGATTCAGGGATTTTCCGTTCAAAGACCGTTTGGACAAGTAAGGCATTGATGAGTTCAATGATATTTTTTTCATTGAAATATTTTTCTGCCTTTTCCGCTGAACCTGCTATTAGTGCGCTTATTGCTGAATTTATTTTTTCTTCCGGAAGAAGTTTCCCGGCCTTTAAGGATTGCAGGAGAAGGATGTAATAGACGGAATCATGGTCTGAGGCATTTAAGGCTATTTCAATGGATTTCATGATTGTCTCTTTGAGTTGCGTATCTGGATTACGGATATAGATCTCAGATAATGATAGTGCTGCTATAATCTCTGAATCAAGAGCTGGATTGGTCTTTTTTGCGTCTGCGGATTTCGCAAAGTCGACAAGCCAGAGATAGGCTTTGTTGAATGGTTCCTTATTGTCAATTATGTGTAAAAACTCGCCTTCCGCTGCGCATTGAAGCAGTACAAAGGCCGTTAGGAAGCGCCTGTTCCTTTCTTCTTTTCCCCAGCTAGCATCATTGTTCTGTAGTTTAAGAAGATTGAAGATGTAGTTGGTGCAATAGCCCTCAAGAAGTTTCTCGATATGCTCTTCAACGTCTTTATTCTCCCTTTTCCCAAGGAATTGGAAGATGGCTGAATCGTAGCCCTGGATGTAGTTGTCCATATCCTCTCCAGTCAAATCTTCTACGCGTTCTGTCTTAAGACCGAGATAATTCTCGTAGAAAGCTGTCCTTGCCTTGTCGCATCTATTCTTGTCTGGAAATGAAATCTTTCTTTTCAAATCGTCTTTGGTAATGTCAGCGTTGGCATCTGCGGAACCTTTTTCATGGTAGTCGACAAAGCTTTCCTTCTTTTTTTCCCATTTGACCAGGAAAGTTGGATTTTCTATCCAGCATACGAGATAAGGTTCTTTGCCGTTTTCTCGAAGTGCTATAAGGAAAGGCCTATCCAAGACTAGTCGATATGGGTTTTTCTCATAAAACGAACCAGATCTGCCTGCCATTACTCCAGGCATGACGCAGACTGAAGACAATTCCGCTCCTCTTTCGTCAAGCCTGAATTTTATGTGTTGAAGCGCAGTGGAGAAGAAAAGATCAGTGAAGCCGGGATTGGAGAATTTTCTGCCTAGGAGTTCGTCATATTTGCGCATCAACTTGAAGTCTATCACCGGGATTTTAAGGAGTTCTGCATCTTCGACATCAAAATAGCCGTGCTTCCCGTTAATCTTTTTCATAACAACGTCCAGCGTTTCCTTGAGCGTCTTTTCGGGATGGATTTTTGCCAGTATGATTTCATCGGTCGGCTCGGGGATATCTTCAACCTGTGGAGGCGGTGGTATGATTTCTTCGATTATATTTACGCCATCTTCGCTAGGTTGAGCTCTTGTTAAATCCTTCGCTTTATCCAATGGCTTGATATCATATGCTGGCAGGGTTATGATGAAGTCATCTTTGCTCATGTAGTCAACGATCTCTATCTGGCTCCAAAGTAGTGATCTTTTCTCTTTTATGCCGAATGAGGAAACCTTGCTCGTTCCATCCTTGGAGTTGAAGTTCAACGGATAGTCAAACACCTCGAATGGCTCTTTGTATCCGAGTTTCAATTCAAGATATGAGAGGGCTATAAATGCCGTCAACGGATTGTTCAGATTCTCTTCAAGCAGCTTATTCACATCTTCCTGCGGGCCAAATTTCTCGGTAAGTTCTTTCTCGATGGTTTCAACAATCTTATCCTTGGCAAAGCCAGCTTTCACGTAATATCTATGGGCAAAGATATTGTCGGGTTTATATTCGGATCGGTTGAGGACGTCTGCCATTGGACATGGCTCAGTATATTTCACTTTGCCTTTTACGATTTCATTGTTTATGATGTCCCATGCCATCTGGAAGGTCGGACAGTAGATATAGTTTTCGCCGGGGACGATTTCGCCCTCCATGTGTGGGAGGACCTTGTAGTTGGGGACAGATTTTGGTTCCTGGGCATATGCCAGGATTACGGAAAACATAAGTAACGTTGAGATTAACTTTCTCATATTGCCCCTTTTATCCTTTATTCCCGGTGAGATTCCGCGCGACCGCGACTTTCGCAACTTCTTTGCCTGAAATGCCTTTGTTCTTTCTCCAGACCATGCCTTCCGCATATGCCTGTTCGAAATATTTCTGCAGGCTGTCGGCGGTTAAATGCACCATCGAGTCCTTGGGCCTTTCCTTAATGGCACGTTCATATAGATCATCCGAGGCAAGACCGGGCAGATAGATGATGGGATGTCCGGGCCTCTGATCAAGGCCGGGATCCTTTGATGTTGAGAACGTTATCCCTTTTCCATCCTGATAGCGCGTGTAACAGTCCATCCATAACCCGACTTTCGGGTGTTCGTATATGGTGGAAGCGACGTATTCTTCGGATTTGATGAACAGTCTGAGGGTCACATCCGGAAGTTCATTGATCCTGAATATGCCAACGTCGGAAAATCCTTTTGCCAGCAGTTTCCTGGAATTGGCTTCCATGGCTTCGGCGTTCTGCCATCTGCGACTTTCATCTTTTACGAGATGTATCGTGTCTGATTGCCTGGCAAGCGCCTTGTCGCCGACATATTTCTTCAGGAAGTAACGGGCTCCGAACTTCAAGCCCAGGATTATAAGCGTTCTGAGGATAAACAGGAAAATGATGGTTCCTAGAATCCAGTATATTATCTTCATGTCCACCCCGATGAGTTGTGTGCCCAGGCATATTCTAGAGCGGATTATTAGAAAATGCAACCTTCAAGGAACATCGCTGTGCCCTTGAAGAAAAGGACACCCTTGATTTCATTGTAATGCGTCAGTCTTTACGAAACCTCGGGGTCAGTTCCGTACTTTTCCCTCGTGGCTCGGGAAGAAGTCCTGGGACCGACCCGAATGGCGCTAAGTTAAGCAAGTTTTGAACTCATTATTTCTTTTTCCTTCTTTTGACTCCTGGAGTTGAAGAGTCCAGTATTATTTTGGATAGCGTCCTCATCCTTTCCAGCGCTGCTTCAGCCATTCTG
>JANYBI010000740.1 GCA_025360875.1 Lentisphaerota bacterium | reverse complement strand
CCTGGAACCTGAAATATTCCGGACGGACAATAGCGGCTGCGGAACTCGCAGTTCCCGAATCAGGCGCCGTAGAACTCAAATTCACATTCCCTGAAATCAAGGATGGGATCAGCGCTACAGCCGAACTCAATTGCCTGTCTGGCGACAAGAAGCTCGTGAAAAACATTTTTTTCTTTCCACAAAATCCTTTTGCGTCAAAGAAAAAAACATATGAAAGGATGAAAATAGGATTATGGGCGCCGTCGGGAGATGAATTGGCCAGGAAACTCCTCGGATCCCTCGGAGTTGCAACAGCGGAAGTTGCGAACTTCGCAGATTTCAAGGGAGAACTGCTGATAGTCACAGGGATCGACTTCGGAAATTTCTCCGGACTAGAGAAGGACTTAACTAACATTTGTGCTTCCGGATCAAATGTAATAATAATTAATCCAAATGCGGGAACCTTTCCCTTAAGAACAGAATCTTTTAAAAATATAATTTTTTCGCGCAACGAAAAAATCATTGACTTCGACAAGAAGTTCGATTCAGAGAAATGGGGAGACGCTACGCCAAATGAAAAGTCACTCAACTTGATTCCCCTTGACAGTGGAGTTGCGATTGAAATTACCGGTAACAGGAATGGATTCACATTCATGTCTGCAAAGATCGGCAAAGGGGATCTTGTCATATGCACTTGGGACATTTTCGGAAAAGCAGAGAAATCGCCGACACCGGTGTATCTGTTGGAAAAGATGATGTCAGAGGCGGAGATTGGGAGAATCGGAGAACCAGAGAAAAATTGACAGGATAACATAGTTTATAGGATTTTGGTGAATAAATGTTAATAATTTTTATGCGAAGCGGAAAAATAAAATTACGGAGGTATAAGATGAAAAAGCTGATGATGATGATGATGGCGCTGATTGTCGGTCTTTCAGCGATCGCCCAGAATGAAGAGCCCAAAAAAGCGGAGACTGTTGCCGTCAATGCCGAAGTATATACCGTGGCAGTACTGCCGTTCACGGAGTCAGGGGCCGGAGTGGCCGGACAAGGCGAGCAGGTGGCGGACATCCTTTTTGCCAAGCTCTGCACCAACCCAAATGTGTGGATGGTTGAGAGGAAGGAGCTTGAGAAATTATTTAAGGAAGCTGAACTCAACATTTCCGGCGCTGTCAATCCGAACCAGGCTATACAGATCGGTCAGCTAACCGGGGCGAAGATCCTTATCACGGGCTCGGTATTCAAGGTCAAGGACAAGACATTCCTGGTGGCCAAGGTCATCAGCACGGAGACAAGCCGGGTACTTGGAAAGAGCGTCGACGGTTTGGACGCGCTCGATGCTTTGACCGGAAAGCTGGCAGAACAGGTCAGTGATACAATTTCAAAAGATGCAAAAAAGCTGATGCCTGATGTTAGGGAGCTTAAGGATATAATTGCAGACCTGAAGAAAAAGATAGGCGATGGCAAGAAACCAAAGGTATATGTGAAGATAGAGGAGCGGCATGTGGGTTCAGTAACGATCGATCCTGCCGCCGAGACGGAAATGCAGGTAATCTGCAAGGAACTGGGATTTGAAGTCACTACCAGCGAGAACGATGCCGAACTGCTGATCAAAGGCGAAGGATTCAGCGAGTTTGCTGGCCGCAGAGGTAACCTGGTAAGCATAAAATCTCGACTGGAGGTCAAGGTTCTTGACAAGGTTGGGAACGTAGTGGCGGTCGACAAGCAGACCACCGCCGAAGTCGACCTAGCTGAACAGGTCGCCGGCAAGAAGGCCCTGCAGGAGGCTTCTGCGAAGATCGCAGAACGCATCCTCCCGAAACTAATTAAGAAATGATAGACAGGATAACATGATTATCAGGATTGTTAAATCCAAATTTCTAGGATTTGCAATATGAATTTGTTCGTAGTCAATGTCGCAAGGCATGTTCTTTTCAAAAGTAGCGCAGACATTCCTGTCTGCGTTTCCGAAACAGGCAAGAATGCCTGTTTTACTTAAAGAACAGCCCTTGCGGGCTTGACTACAAACGAGTTCAAGAGAGATTCAGAAAAAACATAGTCAGTGAAATTCTGTGGCAAAATATGTTTATTGTTCAGAAATTAATTTTTGTCTTTGTTCTGCTTGCCCTCTCCTGCCATCTCCAGGCACAGACGAAGATTGCGATCATCGCGGACAAGGGGCTGGAGAACTACTCGGACCTGCTGACAGTGGAACTGTCGAAACAGAAGGATGTCAGTGTCGTCGAAAGAGCGGAGATAGACAAGGTTTTAAAGGAGCAGGAAATTTCAATTGCGAACTCCGCAGATAATTATCTCAAAGTCGGTACGCTCCTGAAAGCAGATGGGCTTGTGATGATAAAGAAATATGAGTTCCAGAAGAAGGAATTTCTAGTTTCAAGACTTGTCGCCGTAAACCAAGGAGTTGTGCTGTCAGCATTCTCCAATCCGCTGCCTCCTGAAAAAACAGAGACTTGGCCGACGGATATCTCTGCGAAATTCGCACCTTATCTTAACAAGTTGAGCGTATCGCAGGACAAGGCGGTTCCGATTTCGATCCTGAACATCCGGGCACCGATTGACACACCCGAAATGCGGCTGCTTGAGAAGGAGTTCACGCTGGCACTCGCATTTAGGCTTATCCAGGAAAAAGATCTGTTCATTTTGGAACGCTGGAAGATGGAAAAGCTTGCCTGGGAAAAAGATATTGACACTGAATCGAGCCCATTCTGGACAGGAAGCTATCTCCTCGACGGCAGCATCGAGCTTTCAGACAAGGAGAATGTCAAGGTAAAGGTAAGATTGAGGAAGCCTGCGGGTGAGGAATCAACATTAGAGGCAACAGGTACTAGGCTGGACTTATCTGGGATCACGGAAAAGCTGACGGGAGATCTGTTGAAGGAGATCGGAAAAACTCAGGACAAGATACCCTGGGACAGCGCCAAGGAGGCTGATCAGTATTTGAAGGAGTCAGACTGGGCTTTCAAAGCGGGTCTTTTTGAAGAATCATTTTCTGCCGTCCAGGCTGCAAGGACCTTGGGCAACAATTCGGAGGAGGCCCTTTTCCTGGAAGTCAAAGCAGCCGCAAATTGTACTTATCCCACGAGACAGCCTGAAATATGGATGAAAATAGACCTGGGCTATGATTCCAAGCTGATTGATGTCAGCAAGAATAGTAGGGCCGTTGACTGCGCCATTCTTTCGATGGAACTTCTGAAGCGAAACATCCTTGACAAGATTCCTGAAAAAGGGCAAAGTTTTGCAAATGAAAAGAAGTGGAGAGAAATTGCCGAGAGAACCATTTTGAACGCATCCATAGTGCTTAGGGCCTATTATGATCAGGGATGTGTTACAA
>JANYBI010000736.1 GCA_025360875.1 Lentisphaerota bacterium | reverse complement strand
CGAGCATGGAGGCTGGACTATGAAAAACTGTTAGAAGTACAATAAAAAGTCGCTTCGTATTTAGATTTTTTAATTTGCAGTATTATTATAGGCCTTATAATTAAAATTAACCGTCTCTGAAGAAATCGTATTCCGGAGATTTAAATTCAGGAAATATACATGAACAGAATCAGAAGCAATTCCTACAAGGAAGCCGGTGTTGACATCGATCTGGCCGGTGAACTTCTAGGCAAGATGAAGAAGAAGCTTTCAAAGGCGCGCCGCCCGGAAATGCTCGCTCCTATCGGTGGATTCGGCGGACTTTTCAAGCTGGACCTGAAAAAATACAAGAGCCCGATCCTGGTATCCAGCGTGGACGGTGTCGGAACAAAGCTCATGGTCGCAATGATGATGGATCAGTTCTATTCCGTCGGATACGACATCGTGAACCACTGTGTCAACGATATCGCCGTACAGGGCGCCGAACCGCTATACTTCATGGATTACATAGGCATAGGCAAGCTCAGAAGCCCCCTTTACGAGGAAGTGCTCGCGGGAATCGCGGACGCATGCCGCGAATCCGGTTGCGCGCTTCTCGGCGGTGAAACGGCCGAAATGCCCGGAATGTATGGCGACGACTTCGACCTCGTGGGTGTTATAACCGGAGTTGTCGATGAGAAAAAGCTTATCACCGGTCAGAAGATCAAACCCGGATATGTCGCCGTCGGCCTCGCTTCAAATGGCCTTCATACAAACGGATTCAGCCTTGCAAGGCGTGTCCTTTTCCAGCAGTGCGGATACACTATCGACACCGAACTCAGGGAACTCGGCGGAACCATCGGAGAAGCTCTGCTCAAACCTCATATCTCCTACTGGCCGGCGATCAAGAAGGCGATGGACAAAAAGCTTCCGTTGGACGGAATCGCCCACATCACCGGAGGCGGACTCTATGACAATGTCCCCCGTATCCTCCCGAAGGATGTCAATGTCGTGTTTGACAGCAAGATCATGCCTGTCCTTCCCATATTCTCGCTCATGGTCGAAGAGGGCAATATAGCCCGCGAAGAAGCCTACAGGGTCTTCAACATGGGAATAGGGATGGTCTGGTTCGTGCCGGAAAAATCTGCAAAAGAGGCCGTGAAGATATGCCGTGACACCGGATTCAAGGCGGATGTCATCGGACATGTCGTAAAAGGCTCACGCAAGGTAATCGTAGAATAAATTTTTCCTTCGGAAAAATTTTATAAAGAAACTTAAGTAACGCGGACATTCCTGTCTATGTATTTCTGAAGGTCTCGATCCCAATGTAGTGTTCGCTGTCCCAGCGAAGATAATCTGCTCTTAAGAGGCATGAAGATTCTTGCCTGAGACAGGCAACGCTACATCAAAACATCCAATTTGTTATTCGTTAAGTAGTCAAGCCCGCAAGGGCTGTTCTTAGCCCTGAGTCCAATCTTCTTCCTATTTTCAGATTAATGCGATATATTACCACATGAAAACAGGCTTTTTCAGGAATCACAGGAAACTCACGATTGCCTTGTCAATCATTACCTTTTTAATTCTTCTTTGGATCTTCTGGCTGGGATATCTTTATTTGAAGCTCGAATCCATGAAAAGCGAAATCCGCAAATCCGGCGCACCTGTCACAATCCAGGATCTAGAAGACTCTTATCCGAAAATCTCAGATTATGAAAATGCAGCGACTGTTTATCAGGAAGCCTTTAAGAAATATTACAAGCCAGAAAATACTGATGATATTTTGATTGTCGGTTATGTCAAGATGCCAACTTTCGGGGAACAAATACCTAGGGAAGTATTTGAGAAGTCTCTTGCATATTACGACAATAACAAGGAGACCATGGCGCTGCTGAACAAGGCCGTTGAAATGGAAAAGTGCAGGATTCCTTTGAATATCGAAAGAAGCATTGACGAGGAATATGAATATTTGGACGAGTTGCGTCAAGCCGTTTATCTTTTCCATATCCAGTCAATCATTCAACTTGACAAGAAAAATACTAAGGGAGCGGTTGATTCTATCGAATCAATATTCAAAATATCTCGTAGCATCAAGGGAACTTTCCTAATCCCATATTTGTCAAAAAGAAGAACGGTTTACCAAGGAATAGAGGCCATTGGGTGGATTTTAAATTCAGTTCAGCTTGCAGACGATCAGTTAAAAGAATTAAGCAGTGCTCTTACGCAGAATATGACATCCAAGGAAAATCTGTTAAGTGTGCTTAATTCGGAAAGATGCATTTATATCAACCTTCCTCCGTCGGATTTGCCGACAGCAAGCTCTGGAGGTGGTTTAAAAGGAAGATATCCGCCGAATATCCTTTTCCAAAGATTGATGCCCTTGTATGTCACTATCGGCGCTTTTCATTCTGGCAAAATAGTATTTGCTCAAAAAATGGACGAACTCATTGAAATTGTCGATAAAGATTTTAATAAGAAAACCATAGATGATTTTCGTTTCAGCAGGAGAAAGGCAGGCGGACAATTAATGTCGTGGATGGCTTACAGTTATGCTGAGGTAATATATAAATATCAGGATGCAAATGCGTTGGAACAAGCTGCGCTGACTTCCTTGGCGATAGAAAGATATCGCCTGAAATATTCCAAGGTTCCAGATAATCTTTCTGAAGTAGTTCCTGAATTCCTAGAATCTGTGCCAAAAGATCCGTTTGATGGAAAACCCATGCGTTATTTCAAGGGGGAAATAAAATTGGAAAAGCAAATCTGCAACCGTGAAGAAGCGGTTGAAGCTTATAGGACAAGAACCGAGGAATATCTCACTAAGTCGGGATATCTTGTCTATAGCGCTGGAAGAGATGGTATCGATAACGGCGGGACGCCGGACAGACAGCTTGGAAAAGACTCCGACATTACCTTCACCGTCGTCCGTCCATAAATTTTCCTTGAAAATTTATAAGTATATACTACTGTATATATAAAAAGGAGGATCAAATCATGGAAACGGGGACAATATTCAAGAACGGCGGGAGCCAGGCTGTAAGGCTTCCAAGGGGATTCAGGTTTTCTGGCAAGAAGGTCTATGTGAGACATTTTGGCGATGGAGTCCTTCTTATGCCTGGCGCCAAGAGCTGGAGTTCCCTTTTTGAAAGCCTGTCCGAGTTCACCGATGACTACATGGGCGAGAGGAACCAGTCCGGAAAAAATCAGAAGAGAAAATCCCTTTGAAATGAAGTACATGCTCGACACCAATATCTGCATCTTCATCATCAGGCAACGCTCCCTGCCAATCCTGCACAGGATTCAAAAAGTTCCGCCTGGACAGATTGCGATTTCCGCAATAACCGTTGCAGAGCTTCAATACGGGGTCTTTAAAAGTTCTAGGCCTGAGAAGAACGCCGTGGCTCTTTCTAAATTCATAAGCTCTTTCCATGTAATGCCTTTCACGGAAAAGGATACGCTGGCATATGGCAAGATTAGGAGTGAGCTTGAGAGAAAGGGGACATTCATAGGCCCGTTTGATCTGCTTATCGCCGCACACGCAGTATCAAGTTCGCTCGTTCTCGTTACAAACAACCTGAAGGAATTCTCCAGGGTGGAAGGCCTTCAGGCGGAAGATTGGCATGAACTCAGCTTATAAATTATCCTTTGGGAAAATTTATCATCTCTCCCATGGAAGCTGCCATGCTTCCTATTCCAGCGCCAGTTTCAGCCTGTTTTCATCCAGATTGAAGATATATATGGAATAATTTATGTTGCCGTCGGGCTTTTGATCTCTCAGATACGATACCAGCTTTGCAAAACGCGCCACATCGTAGATGGCGAGAAACCTTTTCCAGTATTCTTCGGACTGCGCTTCCGGTACATCCGCCGGCCGTTCCTTCTTCATCCAGTTCAGGAGAATTTCAGGATTCCTGGCCGATACCGCCTGTTCTGAAACGATGAAGAACTGTTCGGCGCGTTTGCGCAGCTCCTGGTATTGTTCCTCATGTTGCCGGTTCCATGCTCCTGAGAAATCAATCTCGGGATCAGTTCCGATCTGGCGCGAATAATACACGGGCTGGAGCATTGTGCCGGATACAAGATATATTCCTGGCCTGAGACGTTCACGGAAAGTGCATGAGCCGGGAACAATCTGTAGCGGATCGAAATATCCGGGAAGGCGATTTACCGATATCCCCTCGGATTCCGGGGAACCTGAACCGAAGTAGCTCAGATAAATATTCTTACCCCGCAATTCTTCCGCGTGCCTGTCAAGCCATTTCTTCGTCGAAGGGAGTTCCTGTCCCCACTCCAGCGAGCTGTCGGCAAAAATCCTGTATCCTTGTTCCTGGCCGCCTAACGCAGGGGAAATATAGGCAAGATGATTGGGATGGTTTGCAACGGCAGTTCCAAAGCTTGCTGCGATTAAAATGCCCAGCAGGATTTTCGGCCACAGTACGGCTTGGCGGAATATGAACACGAGTCCGCCGAGAAGTATGTAGACAAACGGATAGATTGGCAGGATGTAACGGCAGCCAAGATTAACACCGCTTGCCATTGTGAAGAACATGTATACGGCGACAAATACCAGGATAGGAAGGCATTCGTATGTCTTCCAGGGAATTTCCAGCAGAGGATTTTTTCCCCGGCGAAAATAAAACCAGGCCCAGGATGCTGCGGCCATGATCAGAGCAAGAATCATCGGCAATCCCGTTTTTGCCAGAAAGGCGACAGGGAAATAGGATATCCAGCCATTGGTTCTTGTTTCACCCATGAAAAATGCAGGACGGGACTCTCTCAGGCTGGAAAGGTTCGCCAGATCGAAAAGAAAAGCTTCCGGGAGCGCATGATAATTTTTCAAAGTCACTATGAAATCTGCGGATAAGCTTTTGTTGTTTTCCTGCATCGACACGGTGGAAACCGCCTGTGTTTCCTGATTCCTAAGAGCTCCATCCCAGTTCAGGGTTGCCCCATCTGTACCCTGCGGATTTGCTGAATAACGGAAACCATATCCTGCCCATATGACGGCGAAAACAATGATTGAGGCGGTGATGAGGGCGCCGGCCAGGACGGGAACTGTTTGCCGGGGTGAACTAATTTGCTTTGAAGGCTTCCATCCCCATCCTATTTCCAGCGGACGGCCTGCAATGATCCTCAGCAGCAGCAGCAGCAGTGATACAGGACCAAATAGAAGGCTCGACAGTTTAGTCATTAGAAGTAGTGCCGCCAATACTCCGAATGTTGCGACGGTGAACGGCGTCACCTTGTGCAGCAGTGTCCAGTAAGCCCATGCCAGAACGACAAATAATGCTGTCGCAGCGATGTCCGCCCCTATGATGCCGCTCAACGAGATGAAAACCGGACAGGTTGCGAGAAAACTCAGGGAAATCAGCCCTCCCGCAGTGCCGAAGATCTTTTTCGACCAGAAAAATACGACCAAAGCCGTCGCCAGTCCGAACAATGCCATCATGATCCGTCCCAGGAAAAGCAACTTATGTGAATCATTGCCGGAACTGTTCAGAAATATGAAACCAAGACTGAATATTTCTTTCCCGGTGATATTTGGACGGTTGAAAACCTCTTTGACGATTCCAGGATCAGGAGGATTGGCTTTGGAGAATATCAGGGGCAGTGCAGCAGCCTTTTGTCCCAGGATCATATTGCTTGTACCGAGCCGGTAGTCGCTGTGCGCCAGCATGAAATATCCCGACATGATATGCGCCGTCTCGTCAAAGTATGCCGATTTCTGACTTGCGGTGGACAATGTCAGGAGCAGGTAGAATGAAATCAGGACAACAGCTGTGGCGGCAACAAGCATGCGGCGGCCGTTCATAAACGCCCTCACATGGACAAAGGCGGGGAATTGGATTTTCATAAGGAGAAATCCTTTATCAAGCTTCCGGCAACCAACTTGCGGCTCCGCCGCAGTCCCAAGTTATTTTTTCCAGGGAAGCTGCCATTTTCCTTCTTCGAAGAGGCCGTTGAGACCGACGCAGATCCCGGAATATTCGCCCATCTGGCTGCCGAGAGCGGTGGTGCTTATCTTCATCGCGTTGTTCATCTCCTTCCAGCAGAACCTGGGGAGATTCTTCCTGATCGGATCAAGCATGAGATCGCCGGCATGGCATGCGATCGTGCCGAGCACGATCATTTCAGGATTGAGAGTGTTCGCGAAGATTCCTATCGCCTGGGCGTTCCTCATGCAGATCTCGTCCCAGAGGTCGAGGGCGTAGCCGTTGTTGTCCTTCACAGCCTCTATCAGGGCGGGATATCCGAGCTTTTCAATCTTGCCGTCGACGTATTTTGCAATCGGATGGTCCGGATGTCCAACAATTTCCTTCTGGATCTTCTGGGCCACGGCCCTTCCGCCGCAGAACGCCTCATAGCAGCCCCTGAGACCGCAGTTGCAGACAGGTCCCTTGGGATCCAGCACTATGTGCCCGACTTCGCCTGCGGTGAAGCACGCGCCCTGGATCAGATGCCCGTTCGAGATTATTCCTCCGCCAATGCCGGTGCTCATGGTGAGATAGATCAGATGCTTGCATCCCTTTCCCGCACCGAATATCCATTCGGCGAGCACGCCTGCGTTCGCATCGTTGTCAAAATATGTCTTCACCCCCATCTTTTCCGCCATGTGGTCCCTGACAGGCACGTCGACCCATTTCTTCATGTTGCAGGGTGACATCGTGCCCTTCGGGATGTCCATAGGGCCCGGAGCGCCGATTCCTATTGCGGTGAGATCCGAGATACTGTAGCCGCCTTCCTTGAGAAGATCATGTCCAGCGGAGACCATTTCGTTGAGGACATCGCCCGGCGCACGGTGTTCGCTCTTGATCCTCTTTGATCCGATTACCTTTCCATCAGAAGTTCCGAGGGCCGCGGCTATCTTTGTTCCGCCAATGTCAAAACCGAGAATGATCATTTCGCTTTTCTTCATCTAAATTTCTCCTTAAAATTTCCAAGGGCATTGTTTTTTATGCCGAAAAATGTATTAGTTACGTAATTTTGTTAACTATAACTTGATTTCAATCCTAATCAAATTTATCTGGAGAAAGCTTCTATGCAGACTGATGTTATTACAGTTACCATGACTTCCGGTTCCGGCATCTATTTCGCCTACCAGCATTGTGACATCATGGGCAAGGTGGTCGTGTGGCTGCTCTTTATCGGTTCGATAATAACCTGGACCATCATGATTGAAAAGGGGATCGCCCTGTACAGGGCCAAAAAGGCCACGATGCTCTTCATCTACCTCTTCAGGGGAAAAAAATATCCTCTCGCCATGTGGAAGAAGGCGGAACAGGTCAAATGTCCGGTGACCAAGGTCTACCTGAAAGGGGCTGAGGAACTCCTTAATTTCTATGAAATGCCACCCGAATTCGCCGAACTCTACGGTTCATCAAGGCATCCAACCCAGAAACTTACAACTGCCCAGATTGAAACCGTAAGAAGTTCTTTGGACAGGGCTGTATCCGACCAGATCCTGCTTCTTGAGGACAAGCTCGGAATTCTTGCGACAGCTGTCAGCGCAAGCCCGTTCTTCGGACTTTTCGGAACAGTATGGGGAATCACGATGGCTTTTGCGGCTCTCGCAGTGCAGGGAAGGGCGGACATGCAGGCTCTGGCGCCCGGCGTCAGCGGTGCCCTTATCACGACAATTGTCGGACTTCTCGTGGCAATACCTTCACTGATAGGGTACAACCTGATTACTGTCACGATACGGAGAATCACCGTCAGTATGGACAACTTCGTAGAGGAGTTCATGGCGAAGATCAAACTTGAACAGTACGAAAAAGGATCGGAATAATGCCGTCCAGAGGTAAAAGATCCCAGCTTGAAATGGTCAACCAGATCAACATGACCCCCATGGTGGATCTGGTCCTGGTGCTGCTGATCATATTCATGATCACGGCCCCTCTGCTCGAATATAGCATAGATGTATCTCCGCCCAAGATGAACGCCGACAAGCTCCCTGATGACAATACCAAGGTCATAAGCCTGAATAAAAAAGGGCAAATTGTTTTCAATAAGGAAAATGTTAGTGCCAAGGTACTTGCGGATAAGCTTGATACCATCAGGAAGCTGAATCCAAAGGTTGTTGTCCTAATAAGGGCCGATGGCAGTCGTCAATATAATGAAGTCATGGAAGTCATGAAGGCCGTCAGGACGGCAGGAATACTGACCGTGGGCCTTGTGACCGAGGCTGAAAAGTAAGCCAGATACTGGCAACTGAAGACAGACGACCAAAGACATAAAAAATGACCGAAAAAATCTACAATCTGAGCGAGTTCTACAAGGACGATGACACTCTTACTGACAAGTCCCGGGCAAGGAAAGTTCTTTTCAGCGTATCAGTCTTCCATGTCCTCTTCATCGCCGGACCTTTTCTGTTTTTCGCGATCTGGGAGAAGTTCTATGACCATAAGCCTACCCCGATGCAGGTCAGCCTGATAAACCTGAGTCTGGAAAAGAGCAAATCGGATGAACCTCCCGGAAATCCTCCGGAACCTCCGAAGGATGATCCAAAGAACGTCAAGAAGGAAGAGCCCCAGCCTGAAGAGGAAGCTGCGCCGGAACCTCCACCTGTCGAACCCACGAAAAAAGCTGTTGTCGAACCTCCAGTAAAGATGGAAAAAATAAAGGTTCCCACTGAAAAACCTGTGCCCAAGCCCCCTGATACGCCAAAGAAATGGGAACCGAAAAAGCCTGCTGAAATTAAAAAATCCGATACGGTCGTCAAAGGCAAGGCGCCGACACCGAAAATCAATGCTACTTCCTTGGCCGACAAGCTTAAGAAGATCCAGTCCCAGTGCAAGGTTACAAGTACCAACAATACGGGTGCGGGTGTTCCGGGACCCACGGGAAATCCAAATGTGTCAGGAAATGTGGCGGCGAGCTATTATGACCAGGTGACCCTGTTCCTGTATGATCTCTGGCAGCAGCCATCTAAATCTGAAGTGAACAACCAGCAGCCGTCTGTCACCGTCCATATCTCGATTGATGCGTCGGGGAACGTAAAGTCGGTATCTATCATCAAAAAAAGTGGAATTCCAGCGATGGACGCTTCCGTCGAAGCTCTTCTTGCAAAGATCAGGACCAAACCTCTCCCACCACCTCCTCAGGGAGCCGACGAGTTCGATGCGCTCCTCGGGATTGATGATAATTAAGTATGTTGGGCTTTAGCCCGACAAGGCTTATGATTTATTGAAGTTATAATCTGGCTATAAGAAATAATAAATAATCGTCGGGCTAAAGCCCAACATACTTATTTCTCCCACCTCGAATAGATCGACATTGGCAGCATTCTTCCGGAAGTTTTCTCCTGTAGCGCAAGTTCCCCGAAACTGGCGGTGCCGCCACTCTGTTTCATGGTGTCGCTGACAATATTTCCGAGCATTATCGAAGATGCTTCAAGGTTGTACATGGTGAGTATTATGAACAAAGGATTGTCGGTAAGTGTCTGCCTGCAGAGATCCATGAATTCAGCAATTGATTCCTCCGCCTTCCATATCTCGCCATCCGGACCGCGTCCGAATGAAGGAGGATCCAAAACTATCGCGTCATACCGGCTGTTCCTGCGGATTTCGCGCCGGACAAACTTCACAGCATCATCAATGATCCATCTGACAGGAGCAGTCTCCATCTTTGACAGCTCCTGGTTCCTCCTGGCCCATGATACAGACGGCTTTGAGGCGTCGACATGTGTCACTCCGGCCCCGCATGACGCGGCTGCGAGAGTCGCAGCTCCAGTATAGCCGAAAAGGTTCAGGAGCTTTATGTCTTTCCTGCCGGAACTGGTTATCTTCTTTATCATCCAGTCCCAGTGAGGAGACTGTTCAGGAAAAATTCCGACATGCTTCGACATGTCGGTGAGTCTTGGCTGGAAACTTATCTTGCCGTATCTCATCAGCCATTCGCGGGTAGGATTCCGGTTTCCGACGATCCATCTGCCGGAATCTTCATACACCGCATCGGCCTTTTTCCATTCGTCTTCAGGAAGAGACGGCTTCCACCAGGCTTTTGGCTCGCTTCTGATCAATACATGGTTTCCAAAGCGTTCCAGCTTCCTCCGGTTGCCCGAATCAAGAAGCTCGTGCTCGGTCCAATGAGATGTAAGTATTTCTATATTCATTTTTCTTTTGCTCCGCTAAACAAAAAATAATTTACTTCCAAAATACATATATTCCTCTTAAGTTTTGTAAAATTCATTTCAAGTTATAATTTTATTCCCTGGAATCCCGATGAAAGGGAAGAAAATTATCAATGAAGGGAATAAAATTATGTTCTTGGATGAAAACTATCTTCTAAAGGGCAAAACCGCCCGTGATCTTTATAGGCATGTCGGGGATCTTCCCATCATCGACCCGCACAACCATGCGAACGTCAAGGAAATCGCAGACAATAAGAACTATTCCAACCCCTGGCAGCTATTCGCCGCTACGGATCATTATGTATGGGAAGTGCTCAGGAAAAGGAATATTGAGGAGAAATTCCTCACTGGTGATGCCATCCCGCAGCAGAAATGGCTCAGGATGGCGGCAGTATTCCCTGAACTCGCCGGAAATCCAGTTTATGAATGGATGCATCTTGATCTCAAGCGGTATCTCGGGATCGATGAAATCCTGGGACCGAAAACAGGACTGATAATTTGGGAGAAAGCTTCCGAAGTCCTCGCAAGGACCGATAAGAAACCGCAGGCTCTCCTCAAGGAGATCGGCATCGAGGTAATGTGTTCCACCGATGATCCTGTCGACCTCCTGGAAGATCACAGGAAGGTCAACAAATCAATGGGAAGGACAGTACTGCGCCCGACATGGCGCCCCGACAAGGCCATGAATATCTTCTCGCCG
>JANYBI010000671.1 GCA_025360875.1 Lentisphaerota bacterium | reverse complement strand
TGAATTCTTTGATTGCCCTGTTTTTCTCGAAAATGCGCGAAATCCGCAGAAGCTGCTTCTCCCCCATATCAGGTCCCAGAAGCTGAAGCCCGACCGGAAGTCCGTTCTCATGCATATCGGCCGGAACGCTTATTCCGCAGTTACCGGCAAGATTGTTTGAAATCGTAAAGATGTCCGCAAGATACATCTGGAGAGGATCTGATTTTTCGCCAAACTTGAAGGCGGTTGTCGGCGATACCGGAGTCAGTATGACATCACATTTCCCGTACGCCTCCTGGAAATCCCTCCTGATCAGCGTCCTAACCTTCTGCCCCCTCGTATAATAGGCATCGTAATAACCACTGCTCAGCACGAAAGTCCCGAGGATTATCCTGCGCTTGACCTCATCGCCAAATCCGGCACCTCTCGTCTCAAGATAAGTTTCTATAAGGTTGTCGGCCTTGATCCGGTTGCCATATCGGATGCCGTCGAATCTTGCGAGATTCGCACTCGCCTCGGCCGTAGCTATCACATAATAGGTCGCAACTGCATATTTCGAACGCGGAAGGGAAACCTGGACCATTTCAGCGCCAAGCTCCTTGAAGACTTGTATCGACTTCTCCATCGACCTCCTAACTCCCGCATCAAGGCCTTCTATCTCGAAACACTCCTTCGGCAGCCCTATTCTTATGCCTTTGAGATCCTTGAGGCTGTCCAGTCCTTCTGAAAATTTCTCGTTTGTGCTCGGAAGCGAAGTGGCATCCATGGGATCAATGCCATATATCACATCAGTGAGTATCGCAGCATCCTCGACATCCCGAGTTATAGGTCCGATCTGGTCGAGAGACGAGGCAAACGCTATCAGGCCATATCGCGAAATCCTGCCGTAGGTCGGCTTTAAACCGACAACTCCGCAAAATGATGCCGGTTGCCGGATTGAACCTCCGGTGTCGGAACCAAGAGCCGCAGTAACTTCTGCAGCCGCAACCGATGCCGCTGACCCACCGCTTGAACCGCCTGGCACACAATTGATATTCCACGGGTTAGAAGTCTTCTGGTATGCACTGTTCTCACAAGAAGAACCCATAGCGAATTCGTCCATGTTCGTCCTTCCAAAAAGAACAAACCCCTTCTCCTTCAGCCGCGTGATAACGGTCGCATCGTAAGGGGAAATGATCTTCTGGAGTATCTTCGAGGCACAGGTACATGTCTGCCCTTTGACAGTAATATTGTCCTTGACTGCCACCGGAATGCCGTCGTACCGGCTAAGCTTTTTATTTCCGGCTCTTCTCTCATCGGAAAGTTTCGCCTGCAACAGGACTTCATGTTCATCAAGCTTCAGGAAGGCCTTCACCTTTGGCTCCAGAACTTTTGAGCGTTCAAGATAGGCATTACACAGTTCCACAGAGGATATCTTTTTCTCCTCTAGAAGACTGGCCGATTCATGGATCGTAAGATTTTCAATTTTGACTGACATCGATATCTTTAGTTTATTTTTCTACTTTCTAAATTCTGCTTCCTACTTTCCTCAACTCCAACACTTCATCCACTTTGTGCCTCTGTGCCTTCTTCCAACCTTAGAACTTTCGAACTCCCGCACTCTAGAACTTCCTAATTCTCCTCCTCGCCGGGTATAATCGCAGGAACTTTTATGAGTTCTCCCCCCACGGTCTCAGGGGCGTTGGAAAGCATCTCATCGCGGGTAAAAGGGATTCCGGAGACATCATCGCGCAGGACATTTGTCATCTGCACGGCATGTGCCGTTGGTTCGATACCGGAAACATCCAACTCGGAAAGGGTGTCGACGTAATTCAAAATCGTCTCCATTTCCTTCTGGAGACGTTTCTCTTTTTCAGCATCGAGCTCAAGCCTGGCGAGCGCAGCTACGTATTTTACATCAATTATTTTATTTTCCATGATATTCTATCAGCTGCGCTCAAGAGCAAGAGTCTTCGTGGTCTGGTCGCAGACTTCGGAAGGGCCAAAATACTGGATCGGTCCAGGATAGAGATATTCGGTCTCAATCGCCCATTCATCACGATTGTCATCCAAGGCCTTGAATGGCTTGTCATTGAGATCTACCAGCGACTTCTGAATGACTGGCTTCTCCTTGCCATGCCTTCTTTCCATATTCATCATCATCGTTATAGGAATTCCGCCGCTAAGCCACTGATCGGAAGGCTTCGTCAGATTCCTGACAGACGCCATGTAACCTGTGCTTCCGCATCCGATTAGGGCTGCCGCTGTGGCACCCAGGCTGTAGCAGTAGTCTGCATCAAAATTAGATGGCGCCGCACACCTTCCCTCGTACCCGAGGAAATGGCTTTGGGCCTTGAATTTGACATCCTTGACTTCAGCCTTGCCCTGGGATTTCATTATGCTTAAACGGGTTTCAATCATCTGTATAAGGAGCTTTTCAGTCTCAATAAGGGAAACCTGGACGTTCCCGTGCGGATCCCTATCCTTGATAAGCTGTATCTGTATCTGCATAGGCATTGAGACATAGACCGATGCGGATTCATTGCTCAGCTTGCCTCTGATGAAGCTAGTCTTTTCATCGTCGGTCTTCAGGAAGTTGAGGGCAGCCTCATCCTTAGTCATGATCTCGTTGAGTTCGTTTATAAGCTTCTTGATTTCAGGTATGAATTCAATGAGCCCTTCCGGAATGAGCACTACACCGAAATTCCTTCCCTTCTTTGCGCGTTTGATAATAACCTTCAGCATATCGTCGACGATTTCGGCCAAAGTCTGTTTTTTCTTTGCGACCTCCTCGGATATTATGGTAATGTTCGGACGCGTCTGGAGGGCGCATTCGAGTGTTATGTGCGATGCCGAACGCCCCATCAGCCTGATAAAATGCCAGTATTTCCTTGCGGAATCGGCATCCCTTGAGATGTTCCCGATAAGCTCGCTGTATACTTTGCATGCCGTATCGAAACCAAAGGAGGTTTCTATGAATTCATTCTTCAGATCTCCATCAATAGTCTTTGGGCATCCGATTACCTGGATTGGAATTTTCTTCATGCAGTAATGTTCCGCCAGAAGACATGCGTTCGTATTTGAATCATCTCCGCCAATTACCACCAGGGCATTGATTCCAAGCTTTTTGCAATTCTTCGCCGATTTCTCAAACTGTTCTGGAGTCTCAAGCTTCGTGCGGCCAGAAGTTATCATGTCAAATCCCCCGGTATTCCGGTAGTGGTTGACCATTTCAGCCGTGATTTCAATATACTTGTTTTCCACAAGCCCGCTTGGACCGCCAAGGAATCCATACAATTTAGATTTGTCGTTGATTGACCTAAGTCCATCAAAAAGGCCGGCTATTACATTGTGCCCCCCGGGAGCCTGTCCTCCGGAAAGAATCACCCCTGCATTGATTGGCTTTAACGCCTTTTTCTGGGTGCCAGGGGAAAATTCGAGAATTGGCTTGCCATAATTGACCGGAAAAAGATTTTTGATGTTTTCCTGGTGGGATATTGATTCCGTCGGGTCACTTTTGGAGACTGTTACAAGAGCCCCGTTGACAAACGCCGGAGGAAGCTTTGGCTCATATGAGGTCCTGACTTTCTGAAGAACTGAAATTTCCATAATCCTTCTCCCGTTATTGCATGAAATATTTAATTCGCAAAATAGAAGTTTAATCTACTACAGGAAATTATGGCTGGCAAGCATGGAATCCGGTTGTTTTTTAAGAAATAAAAAAGCGCCTCCGGCATTCCGGACGGCGCTTATAATTCATACCATCAGCAGGTTATAGGATTTCAGCTATCTGGACAGCGTTCAACGCAGCCCCTTTGAGGAGCTGGTCGCCGCTTATGAAGATGTCAAGCCCCTTCCTGTCATCCCTGGAAATATCCTGCCGGATCCTTCCAACAAGCACATCGTACATCCCTGAGGCCTCGATCGGCATCGGATATATCTTATTGGCCGGATCGTCACGCAATTGCACGCCCGGCGCCTTTGAAAGTATTTTCCTGGCCTCTTCCGGTGTTATATCCTTCTCGAACTCCATGTTCAGGGCCTCGGAATGGGCGCGCATTACAGGTACGCGGACACATGTGCATGAAACTTTGAGGTCCGGATGATGCATGATCTTCCTGCCCTCATATGTCATTTTCATCTCTTCCTTGGTATATCCGTTGTCGAGGAAGACGTCTATATGCGGGAAAAGATTGAAGGCGATCCTCTGGGGTAGCGCCACGACTGAAAGATTCATGTTGCCTGCAAGCACATTCCTTGACTGTTCTTCGAGCTCCGTCATGGCTTTTGCACCAGCACCGCTGGCCGCCTGATATGTCGCGGCAACAAGCCTCCTGAGATTCTTTGCCTTATGGAGCGGAAATACCGCCACTACCATGATGATGGTAGAACAGTTGGGGTTGGCGATGATGCCCTTGTGCTTCTTCACGTCTTCGGGATTGACCTCTGGAACCACCAGCGGAACCCCGTCATCCATCCTGAACGCGCTTGAATTGTCGATCATGACCGCACCTGCATCGACTGCGGACTTCGCAAATTCCTTCGATCGGGAAGCCCCCGCGCTGAAAAGAGCTAAGTCCATTCCTTTGAACGAATCGTGCTTGAGCTCCTGAACAGTAATTTCCTCACCCTTGAACTTCAGCTTCTTGCCAACAGACCTTTCGGAAGCCAGAAGACGGAGGCTCTTTACCGGGAAATTCCTCTTCTCGAGGGTTTCCATCATGTCAATTCCTACAGCTCCGGTCGCACCTGCAATCGCAATATTGTATCCCTTGCTCATTTTCAACTCCTAAGTTTTTTAGCGCCGCATACGTTATACGACGTAGAAAAAGATTCAAGGTTCCCTTCTTAAGAAGTTGTATTTTATGGCTAAAGTTTTAATTTTGTTGACGTTGCGACTCAAATAACAAAGAGGAAACGTAAGTTGAAAATTCTAGTGACTGGAGCAAGCGGTCTTCTCGGATCTGATATCTCCTTTCTTGCGAAACAAATTATGTCCGGAGAGAAAAAATCCGGTTTGCGAATTTCGCAGATATTGCGGGTTTCCAGCCGGGAAAACATCGGCTTTATTGCCGCTGACATTACCACTGATGACGGAATCCGGACAATTTGCGGAGCTGAATGGGATACAATAATCCATTCCGCAGCCTGGCGAAGTCCTGACCAATGCGAAAAAGACAGTATTGGCGCCCGCAGACTGAATGTCTGGGCAACAGAACAGCTTGCTGCTGAAGCCGCAAGACGCAATGCTAAAATGCTTCATATTTCAACCGACTACGTGTTCTCCGGAACAAATCCTCCGTACAGGGAGAATGACAATCCGAGTCCGGTCAATTACTACGGTGAAACAAAACTCATGGCGGAACAGGCAGTCCAGAAACTCTGCAAAAACGCGGTTGTCCTGCGTATCCCCCTGCTTTACGGAATGGCCGCTGGCCTTAATAAATCCGATCTCCTATGTGGGACCTTAAAGGCACTGGATTCTGTAAAACCGTGGCCCATGGAGGATTCTATCGTACGCTATCCCACATATACTGGCGATGTCGCCAGCGCCGTATTCTTCCTTCTGGATAAGAACGCCTCGGGAATTTTCCATTGCAGCGGACAGTGTAAGACAAGCCGCTATAAAATAACTGCGATAATAGCGGAAATCTTCGGCAAAAGCATGAATAACATTGTCCGACTGGAAAAGGCCCCTGAGACGGAGGCACGGCGTCCGCATGACTCCCATCTCGACATGGAGAAAATTCTTTCCATGGGCTTTCCTCTTCCCTTGCCGTTTGCCGAGAGGATAAAATCGTTGAAGGGTGAAATAGAAAAATCCCTTTGATTATTTCCTTTAGAAGCCTATTTTGTTTGTCCTAATCAATAAAAACACGGGGATAAAATGAGCAATAATATCAATCTCAAAGACATCGTGGCTGTTGCGAAGTCCGCGGGAATACCTGAGAAGCATCTTTCAAATTATGGCAAATACAAGGCCAAGATATCGCTCGATTTTGTTGAAGAGCTTAAAAAAGAAAAAGACGGGAAACTCATCCTTGTCTCCGCCATCACCCCTACCCCTGCAGGAGAAGGCAAGACCACCACCTCGATCGGATTGCATGACGGACTAAGGAAGGCCGGACACAAATCTATTCTTGCACTCCGCGAACCTTCGCTAGGTCCGGTTTTCGGCATGAAGGGTGGAGCAACCGGTGGCGGAAAATCTCAGATTGCCCCCATGGAAGACATAAATCTGCATTTCACCGGCGATATACCTGCAGTTGAAAGAGCGCACAATCTCATCGCTGCTGCCGTCGACAACGAACTGCATTGGGGTAAGATAAAACTAGATTCCCGCACCATCCACTGGAAACGGGTCATGGACATGAACGAACGCGCACTCCGCGACATCGTCATAAGCCTAGGTGGAACAAAAAACGGATATCCGCGCGAGACCGGATTCGATATCACTGCCGCAAGCGAGATCATGGCGATCCTCTGTCTTTCCGAGAGCTATGCCGAACTTAAAAGCCGCATCGAAAACATCCTTATCGGTCTCGACCAGGACAAGAAGGCCGTGTTCGCAAGGGATCTGAATGTCGCAGGCGCAGCAACAGCACTTCTCAAAGACGCCCTTAAACCCAATCTTGTCCAGACACTGGAAAACAACCCTGTCCTCGTACATGGAGGACCTTTTGCGAACATCGCACAGGGCGCCAATTCGATCATAGCCACAAAACTAGCCATGAAACTGGGAGACTACGCTATAACCGAAGCCGGTTTCGCATTCGAACTCGGTGCGGAAAAATTCTTCGACATAGTTGCGAGAAAAGCAGGGTTCCAGGTAAGCGCGGTCGTCCTTGTCGCAACTGTCAGGGCGCTGAAATACCATGGAGGCGCGGAACTCAAGAAGCTCAGCGAGGAAAACACCGACGCCATCGTGAAAGGGTTCTCCAACCTCGAGAAACATTACGAGAACATCCTCCATTTCGGCGCAAAGGCCGTAGTGGCCATAAACAAATTCACCAGTGACACCGACAAGGAGATTGAAACTCTTTCCGGACTTCTCAAGGACAGAGGAATCCCGTTCTCATATTCGTGTGCCTGGGAAAAAGGCGGAGCCGGCACGCTCGACCTGGCGGAAAAAGTGGTTTCCATCACTTCCGGAGCCCCAAAGTCGCACCCGCTCTACCCTCTTGAAATGTCGATCGAAGACAAGATTTCGACAATTGCCGGCAAGATCTATGGGGCGAAAAAGGTTGACTACCATCCGAAGGCCCTCAAGGACATTGAACTCATAAGGAGCCTCGGCTTTGAGAAATTTCCAGTCTGTATCGCAAAGACTCAGAATTCCCTCTCAGACAATCCAAAGCTACTTGGCAGGCCGAAGGACTTCCTTGTCACCGTGAGGGAGATTGAGATCGCATCCGGAGCCGGTTTCATAGTTCCAATCACAGGCGACATAATGCGTATGCCCGGCCTCCCACAGAATCCGGCATACAAAAAAATCGACATCGACGACAAAGGGAACATCACCGGGATGTTCTGATAAATTTCCCGCATGGCGGTAAATTTATGACATAAGAAAATCTCTGAAAATATTTTTTTTGTATTGTTGGTAGTTAAGCCCGCAAGGGCTGTTCTGCCTGAGGAGCGCTGGCGTCTCGCCGGCAATAAACAATGGATGACACCTCGTCTTTCAAATGCCTCCGTTGCGGCGACTGCTGCAAGTGGCATGGCTATGTGCGGATTTCGCAGGAGGAGACGGATCTGATCGCCTCACGGCTCGGTATGGACAGCAGAGGATTCATTGAAAAGATGACTATTGTCACTTCTGACAGGAGAAATCTCTCCTTGGCAGAAAATACCGATGGCACATGCATATTCTTCTCTGACAGTCCGCCGCGTTGTGAGATATATGAAGTGCGTCCGGCACAGTGTCGCGACTTTCCGATAAAATGGAGATCCGAGTCGGCCACCCATCAGTGCCGCTCTCATGAAAAAAAGGATAGGTGTTAATGAAAAAGAAATTTCTATGGTTGTACGGACTCATCGCGGTGGCAATTATCGTTGTCATTGCGGGTATTACGGTTAAAGAACTTAAAAGAAACAATGCTAAAAACATATCCTCTGGAAAAACAGATCAGCAGATCAGAAAGACCGGCGGGGCAAACCACAAGGACGGGAAAAGGAACCGTACCGCTAAGAAACCGGGAGGAGATCAACATGAGCAGGAGATCAATGACGCACTTAAG
>JANYBI010000666.1 GCA_025360875.1 Lentisphaerota bacterium | reverse complement strand
TGGCATAGCAGCGACAAATTTTACTGCGACAATATTAATTGAGGGATCATACAAATGGCTTCCGTCAGGAACCACTTTCCCTTTTACACGGAGTACTACTGCAACAATAGCTACAAATGGCGCTAAGGGATATATAACTGGTGTTATAAATCCTATAGATATATCTGCACCTCAAATTGTCAATCAGCCTGGAAGCCAGCCTAAATCGATTACTGAGCTTGTTATCACTACTCTTAAGATTAAACTTACAGGTACTACCGGTTTCGCTGACTATTCATACATTGAACCCAATGGCACTGTCGAAGCTTTGCATACTATTTCCTCTGATGGTACCGGTGGAAATAGGTATATTTCCTATCAGCTAAAACAGGATCCGAGACAGAATCTCTTTGCCGGGGATTGGGGAGCTCAGGATAATGATGATACCGGTGCCTGCGGAACTCTTAATGTTAAAAATACTCTTTGTGATCCAACAGGTGGAGGCAAGGATCTTGAGCTGGCAACTGCCTTGAATGTTGGTGCATTCTCCATATCTACCGCTTATATTAGAAATGCTCCAATGCTGTCCCCTTGGGAGCTTGGATTTATTCATAGGGGGGCCGCATGGGAAACATTGAATCTCAAGAAATATAACAGGGATGATGATGATAATGGCACTCCTGGAGAAGTCAATTCTGCACCATATCATCCTGAATTGGGAGTTTCTTTCAATATGGGTGGAAGGGCATATGAAAAAGGTGATGCGAATATTCTTGATCAGATTAAGATGACAAAGGATACCAATCAGGGATATGGCAAGATAAATATTAGGGCCAGCAATGTCGATTCACTGCGTGCGCTTCTTGGGAATATAACAACTGGCGCGGCGATGGTCAATCCTGCCGATGCACCCGGTGCATCAGGCAGTATCCTTAACTATAATAACAATGTGGTAAAAATTGCCAATGCCATCAACGGTTCAGATAAGCGTCCTTTTATAACACGTGCGATGGTCGTGAATGTCCCCATGCTCACAGACGGAACATCAGGAGTAACCCAGGACAGAGACGCGCTGAAGGAGGAAATCATTGGTAAGTTTATCAATCTGACCAAGGCGACAATTGCAGACGAGTTCACTATTATTGCAATTGCCCAGTCCATTAAGGATATCGGTGGTACTGCAGCAGGAGCTGGAATACCAATAGCGAGGGATGTCAACGCCGATGGCGTTCTTGGATCATTCGACTTTGGCACCATTGCTGATCCGGGATACTACTGGGATGGCGCATCTGCGACTACTACAGCGGCTATGGGGACATTTAGCGAGACGATCACGGGATGCAAGATCGGACAATATGATTTAGGGGCCGATGAAATCCTGGCCGAACAGAAAGTCATGTGTGTGATCAAGAAATCCTCAACTGGAAAATGGGAGATTGTCAGGTATGAATATATTGAATAGAATCGCTCATGCTTGCATATTTAATTTGTGCTTTATCAGATTTGCTGCTATTGCCTTGTGCTTGATGTTTTTTTCTTTTAACTCCTTTGCGCAAGCCTCCCCTAAAAAGGAAAGGGTTGATAACGCGGCTATTAACAACGAATTTACAAGACGGTATGAAGAGATAAAGCAGAAGGTAAAGGATAAAAAAATATTGAGTTTGGATCTCCTTTCATATTCAAAATGCTTTAATATATACAATGATATGCCTACAATTGAGGATGCGACCAATATCAAAAGGGAATTCTTCAAGAAGTCAGCTGATTATCTCAAAAAGCTTTCAGATTGCAAGACGATTATTGAAGCTTATGAGCAATATGGCAAGGAAAATGATCCGAAGTATGTTGAGGCTAAGAAAATATATGACCCCACTCTGAAAGAATTCGAGAAATTCTTCAAGGAACCTCCAAAGGTTAAGGGTGGAAAGTAATTAAGCTAATTCCATCCGCTATCCAAAAGGGGCAGACCCTTTTGCGATGTGGCAAGTAGTTGATTATAAGGCAATAGCAGTTTTTAGATGTGATAAAAATGCCTCTTAGAGCAAGTTTGACCCGCACAATTGTATCTCATAACCAGTCTATACTGATCTACCCCTTCAACCAATCGATAATGTCTTCACGGTTTATTAATTTCCAAAAGGGTCAGACCCTTTTGCAACTCGCCAAAAGGGCCTGACCCCTTTTTTAGGTGGCAACAGGTTGATTGTCAGGCATTAGTGGTTGATTGATGTGATAAAAAGGTCTCTTAGGGCAAATTTAACCCGCATAAATATTCCTCTTAACCAGTTTATACTGTCTTATCCCGTTAACCAATCGATAATGTCTTCACGGGGTAGTGCAAGTAATCTTTCGCACATTTTTCTTTCAGGTCTTTGATTTGTCGTTTTCATTTCTTCGAGCATGAGGGGATTCTATCTCCGAAGGAGACCCCGAATGCTTCTTAAATTTGCTAATGCATTGCCTCGTGCTATTTTACATTAATGCGTTAAATATTTATTATTCAGGGGAGTGAATGGATGCCGACAATATTGATGATTATGGGGTGGCGCTTATATTTCTATGCCAACGAGGGCAACGAGCCGATCCATATACATTGCGTGAAAGGCGAATGTGAATGCAAGTTCTGGATTGATGTTGATAACTTTGAAATAAATGATGCGTTTTCTTATAACCTGTCTCCGAGGGACAGGCGTGAAATAAGAGAAATCATCTTCAAGCATTTTGATTATATTGTGAATGAGTGGATTAAGTTCAAGGAGTTAAAAAAATGACAAAGCATCATGTGGTGGAGAACTTGTCGTTCGAGGAGAATAGTATCTCAATGTCCGTTGACGGACGGAATTACAAGTTTGACATAACCAAAATTTCTCTGAGACTTTCCAGGGCTTCTGTCGCCCAGCGGCATAATTTTGTTATTTCCCCTTCAGGATATGGTATCCATTGGCCGGACATTGACGAAGATTTGTCCATTGACGTCCTTGTTGGAGTTAAACATGCGCCTCCGCCAACGAAACTTGTGACGGCTTAGCGTCTCAGCAAAAGGGCCTGACCCCTTTTTGAGGACCCCTTTTCGAGGCGGCATCTGGTTGATTGTTAGGTGCCAGCGGCAGATTGAAGTGATAAAAAGGCCTCTTAGAGCAAGTTTAACCCGCATAAATATTCCTCTTAATAGCAATTGTTTCTTGTCCGGGACTTCGACGTGTTGACGACCCGTATCTTCGTAAGGCGTTTTTGTTCCTGATTTATTTTTCAAGAAAAGGCTGTATATTCAGTCATAATTCTAAGATAAGGAAATCCATGTCTCCGGCTGAAATAAGGAAAAATCAGATTCTCAAGTTCGGGAAACTTGATCCTCTGGACAGGCTTTTGTGGTGTCTTGATGCCGGAACTGAAATGTTTTCTAATCTCCCGCCCGAAAAACAGAAAATCTATCTTAAGATGAAAAATGCGGAAAAAATCAAGAGAAAAAACAGACTGGCAAAGCTTCTTAAAGTCCCTCTCGGGAATTGATGTTGACTTTGTCATAATCGGAGGTTCCGCGCTGACTCTTTATGGAATCCCGAGGACTACAATAGATGTGGATATACAGATATCTGCTCATTGATGTATTTCTTGAGGCTCCAAAAGATTTCAACAAACTTTTAAAATCCTCTCAAAAGGTAAAGTTTGGAGATTTTCATCTCCGAGTTGCCAGTTTAAGTGAGATAAGGAGAATGAAGCTGGAAATTGGGCGGCCAATAGATCTTGCAGATGTTGCTCTCATAGATGAATTCCTGGAAATTACAGGAGAAAAAGACGCAAGCTGAAGTTTCAGCTTGTCTTAAATTCTCTTTGAATGGCAACTTGATTTCTAGGCGTCCCCATTATAGCGTAATCCATGGGCAGTTGCGGGAAAAAATAATTGATTAAATATTGTTGTTCCATGATTAAAAATGTATACATAGAGCTTACCGAGAAATTCAACGATGGCAGACTAAGAGCCGTGATTTGTTCTGGTCAGGCAGCCGTCCTCCATAAGATAGCAGTGATGAGCAAGGATGGAGACTGGATAGTCAGGGAGGATCAGGAATGTCTCTCCCATATAATAAGCAAACTGGAAGCGTATGGGGCAACATACCGTTTTGGAGCACCTCTGGACATCCGATGGCTTAAAGGGGGGTGGAGCTCCCACTTTGAATTCATGCACGGAAATATCAGGGTTAGGACCGACTTTTTCACGCGGCCTCCACGTGTTTCTCCTGAAATGCTGGAACAGCTATGGAATGAGTCCGAAGGGAAGCACCCACCTTTCACCAGCAAGCATCTCCTAGCCGAGATGAAAAAAACAAACCGTGAAAAGGATTATGCGGTAATTGGCGAACTTGCAAGAAGGATGGAAGACCCTCGGGATATCTTTTTATATTCAAGAAGCGCCAGGGACATAATTGAGCTTGCCGGTGCCTTCCCTAAGATCCTTGTTGAAATCAAAGCTCGCAGAGAACTGCTGTTAAAATTGCCATGTTCCATCGACGAACTCGAAAAGGAACTAGACGCTGAAAGAAGAAAATTTATGCATGCGAACGAGGAAAGACTTTTAAAATATGGGAATTCATCCCGGGAATGGGCTGAGAAATGGCCCAAGGTGCAGAGCCTTGTATGTGGAAGATCTCTAACTGAGGCACACGGGATAATCCTTGAAAACGCAGCGGGGAGTCTGCCTTTCACCCCATGAATAACACGCGTATAAAGGATGAATTTTTAAGCGAGGAAGACTTATCTCTTGCCGAGATGGGTGAAGAAGAGCTTGAAGCATATTGGAATTTCTGGCTTGAACTCGCCCAGTCCACAAACGAAGAAGACAAAGAATTTTATTCCCATGGCGTATTTGTCCAATATCCTGCCTCTGATCATCGCTAAAACAGCCGGACGGCCGATAGATCGTACGTGTTCAGTAAACTATGTCGTTTACTTAATCCGTACAAAAAAATAAAATACAAAATTACTCTTTTTATGATTTATTATTGAATAAAATGTAAAAACTGGCCGAGGACACCATGTTGGTTACGTTAAAAGCCGCCTTGTCATGAAAAAACTGTTGATTTCGCGTTTTATTAGATGTAAAGATTCATTGAACTAACATAGTTCAGTGAATATTTACAAGTCATGGCGAAACAGGTTCCGCGGCGGAACGGATCTCGCCTGATGCCCATGTGTCGGTACGGAAACTGCTTGCAGGCAGACTGGCTGCATTCCGAAGAATGCCTACCGGGTTGTTTGCCCAGTTGTAGCGCACTGCCTTAGGTTCCTTCACTGCAGGACTGGTCAGGACTACAGTTTGCCCAGACAGGGTTGCATTTGCACGATGAAATACCTTATCCTCGCCGGCCATTGCAAAACCTGTCACCGTCGTACCGCCATCCACCTTCAGTCCGTCCGCATGAGTAAAACTGATCGTAGCCGTGTTGCCTTCGCAACGCATTCCAGCGAACGTAGGTCCTGCGAACTCCACCTTCTGTCCATAGATATTTGCAAGGGCAATCAGTGCTAGGCGTAGCCCGACATCCTGTTTGTTGCGGGGATGTATGTCCTGGGCGTCTCCGATGTCGGTGATCACTGCCATTCCGGTGTTCTCCAACGTCAGGGTAGATGTCTGCGTATCTCGCAGATCCGCCCAGCTGTTTGTTTCAACGGGCTGGCTTTGAGGAGTCATGTAATTGGCGAGTTGCACAAAATAGAATGGGAATGCGCCTTGGCCCCAGGCGTTGCGCCAAGCCGTGATCATGGCAGGAAAGAGTTTCCGATAGGAGTTCCGGTTCCCCGGCATTGGACTCGCCCTGGTACCAGATGGCGCCACGGATGGCGTATGGGATTAGGGGGGAGATCATGCCATTGTAGAGAAGAGATGGTTCGCCGGCATTGCTCTCAATAGTGGACGGTATCTGAGGCTGTGGTACGTCCTTGGCATCCACGTGGCCACCAGGGGTATATTTCCACGCACCGGCCAAGGAAACGGGTTTGTCGTCCGCTGTTGGAGTAACGGGAAGAATGAACAGGTCCCGTGCCGGACCGTGCGTGCCGACACCGCCGAAGAGGTTGAATATACGCAATGTCACAATTATGTCTGTACCGGTCACTGCTGTGGTAGGAATCCGGTACTGGTGCGGAACGAACCAGAAATCAGGCGCATCGTACCAGGTCATGCCTATCTGGGTGCCGTTGACGTAGGCAATATGGCACTCATCCACGGCACAAACTCCCATTGTCAGGTCACGGCCTACCCAACTTTGAGGAATCTTAACTTGTTTACGACACCAGATGAAGCCGCTATAAAGTTGTAGATCACCATCGAACAGCATGGGGAAAAAACCTTCACGCCAGCCGGTGGTGTCAAAATCAGGCGCCTCCCAGTGATTCACGCTTCCAGGGTCCGCCTTATCTGCGACGGATAGCCAGGCGTGGAGTTTTTCCTGGTAGGCCGCAACGGCTTTGGCGCGTTCCTTCTCCATGGCGACGCGGTCAATTTTGGCCAGTTCCGCCTCAAGGCGTTCTACGCGCTGTTTGAGTTCGGGCATTGCGCGCTGTGTTTCCAATGGTGTCCAGCCCTGGGCCGGTGTGCCACCCCAGGAAGCATTGAGCATGCCGACAGGGACTCCGAGGTCGCGGTTCAGCTTACGGGCAAAGAAGAAGCCGACTGCTGAAAAACCGCCAGCGGTTTCAGGTGTCGCCGTTACCCACTGTCCGC
>JANYBI010000642.1 GCA_025360875.1 Lentisphaerota bacterium | reverse complement strand
ACCCACCATGCCGTACGGCGCCAGAGCGGATTTTCCATGCTCGGTGGCATGACAGGCATTTTTCCAGAATATTTTTTTATGATATCAACCGGGCTTGCGCCAGGGCAACCGAGTTCGGAGCGGAAGAGGGAATCATCCTTCTCCCAGTAGCGCTTCCAATCCTTTTCGGGATCCCCCTTGCAGCTCCAAGGTCCATGGACATCCCAGTGAATCCCTTTTCCGAAATCCTTGTCATCGGCCATAAAGCGGGGTCCAGAAGATGACGACGGCATGAAGCGGCGTCCGGGATCCATCTGGTCGACCAGTTTTTTCCACCGTTTCATGAGCGGATGTTCCAAGGTGACCGGCTTGCCGATCCCCTGCTTGTTCCCATCCAGCCCGCCCTGGAGCTCGTTGCCGCCGCACCAGAGGAGAAGGGATGCGTGATGCTGCTTCCTTTCGATATAGGAAGTGGCAATCGCAACAAGTTCATCCATTACGCGCGGCTCTTCAGGAGGCCAGTTCTCCGTTCCTGATGATGAGAGAGGGAACTCCTGCCAGACGAGAATTCCAAATTCGTCGCAGAGGCCGTAGAACCATTCCTTCTCAAGGATTCCACCTCCCCAGACGCGGAGCACATTGAATCCCAGATCGCGGTATATCTCAAGCTGCTTCCGGTAATCATCACATTTGAGGTCTGCGAAGTTCGGATGGATCGGGACCCAGTCGACACCCTGCAGGAAAACCGCTTTACCGTTGACGTTGCAGATCCAGGGATCGGCATTTTTCGGCGCCCCCTTGCACTGGGTCCATCCGACATGCTTGAAACCTGTGCGCAGCCTGCGTTCATCGAGGGGGTTCCCCTTGCTGTCGGACAATACCGCTTCAAGATCATATAGCGGCTGTTCTCCGACACCATTTGGCTGCCAGGGTTCAACTTTGAGATCAGCGAGTTTTATTCCCTTGGAAAGAGACTCCGCCGGGAATTCCTTGACAGCGATCCTGCGCTTGCCATCAAGCAATGAGATCTTGAGTTTTCCACCCTTGGCAGCATCGATCTTTCCGTGGCAGATCAGCATGCCTGATTTTTTCAACACGTTATAATCCGTCTGGCAACGGAACGATGATATGCTCCCCTGCTGGTCGACCAGATCAAGGCAAATATCATCCCATATCCCTATCTGCAGAAGGCGCGGCTGCCAGTCCCAGGTAAAGTTGAAGCGGGGCTTCCATTCTGTCATGCGGGTCGTATATCCGAACTGGCCAAGCCAGCGCGGCGGACAGTCAAAAACTATCCTCAGGACGTTCACTTCATCTTCCAATGCCTGCGAGAGATCGAACGAATGCGGAACCATCGAATTTTTAAAAGTGCCGATTTCCTTGCCGTTCAGGAACACCCATCCGGAATAATCGAGCCCCATGCAGCGTAGGCGGAAGATCTTGTCTTTCCTCTCCTTTATCCATTTGGCCGGAATGCGCGTCTCATAGATCCAGTGACGGTTCTCCACCCACTCGCATTCCCTGGAATTCAGTTCCTTGTTCCAGTCAGGAATCAGTTTCGCATCGCGCAGAGCCATCTGGACAGAACCCGGCACGTTCGCCTTTACAGCGGAGATCTCCGATGCCGAGTCGGCGCCGATCTCCATGCTCTTCATGAATGACCATCCATACGGCGAATATCCTGCGAGACGCCATTCCAACTGGGAAAGATCAAAAGTCTTCTTCATTATTTCTCATTTCTCCTGTATTTCAAGTTTCATTATCCTCTGGTTGCCGCTGTCAAATACTACTGCCCTGTTCCCGCGGGCCGCGATGACAGCCGGTGCATTCAATTTCGAAATCTCATTTCCCGGCATGTCCGCTACACCATACGTCGCCAGTATTTTCCCTGCGGAATCGAAGCAGACTATGCGGCTTCTCTTATTGTCGGAAACCCAGAGCCTGCCGGAATCCAGCGCCAGCCAGATGGCCGCACCGAACTTGTCGCCATTGTCCTGGCCAAACGAATTCCAGCGGCGTTTCTCCTTCCAGTTCCCGCCGTCTCTCGCGAATTCGATTACAAATCCGTCGCCGGCGCCGATCAGCTGATCTTTGCCTGCGCCAACAAGGGATGTCCATTCCTTGACCGGTGTCTCAACATTCAGCTGGACAGCGCCGGCATCGCTGTTATACGAGCCGTCGCCATTGATATTGACGGCGGTTACCTTACCATTAGTTTCAAGAACTAAAAGCACTTTTTTCCCGTTCATTTCAGAAATTGCTGAAGCCACAGCCTCCTTAGGAAGGGCGGTCTGCGACTCAAGCCGTCCCAGCCTGGCTTCCTTGTCCATCCTGCCGAACAGGACCATCGGCTTGCCCCACATGATGCCGTAACCGCACATGGAGTCCGAATCCATCATCGCGATCCCGAACACCTTTTCAGGTGCAGGAACTCCCCAATGCTGAGGAGTCGAAGGGCTGTCATTCCAATCCCAGTTGCCGGATATGCACCAGATGCGGTTTTCGCGGTCAAGTCCCAGCGCATTGCAGACCTGGACAGCTCCAATTCTCCTGATCGGCTCGAAACGTTTGTCCGCGCCTTTCCATTCGAGAAGATGCATGACGCCGTTGAATCCGGAGACGGCAAAGAGATCCGGCCTGACATACGCCAGCCCTCTCCCGTTCACTACCTCGGACTGTTCTGCGACATGGCCGATGAACGATCCGGAATTTCCGCCAAGGACAACTCCGGGCGAAGGCTGGAGATTTTTGTCGAAGCGGCGGAGCGTGCTGTGCCATGCGCTCCCGTACCAGTTGCCATTGAGATATTGCGGACGTTCTCCCGGCGCCGGAGCAACAAGTTCAACTCCTTCAGCTGAGTCCGGTACAATCTTATAGACTTTCCAGTCCAGCACGACGCATACGCCATCAGCCCCGAACTCCAATCCTTCCGGATTCTTTTTCAGAGTGGCGACAGGTTTCTTCTCTCCTGCGGAATTTACGAGGAAGACATCCATGCCCTTGGACGCGATCACCCATCCGTCCTTTGACGAGAAGGACATCTTGTTCGCTTCGATGTTCATCGGCTTGACCTCCGAACCTGCGGGCGCATCCACCGGAAGCGAATAGAGCTGGTTGCCTAAGCGGATTATGAGCGTATCGCCAGCGAGAGCGATCATGTCCGAGTTGCGGTCGGCGCCAATCTTGGGCAGCTTGTAGGAAGCCAGGAGCCTTCCATCTACGGCATATCTGTTCAATACCTCGCCTCCGCGGTCCCACAGCGATCCGTAACGGTCACATACAATTCCGATACCGCTGGTCACGCCTCCTTCGAAACGGACAAGGGACGTTCCCTGCTCCCCTGAATTTCCAAGAATGCCGTCGCACCTGATCACATCGGCCATGGATGGGAATGAACCAATTGCCAGGATTGACATGATTGACAATGAAGCAGTAAACTTTAAAAATTTATATTCTGTTTTCATGGCGCGACCTCCATGGTTATATCGCCCCATAGATTGGGCGAAAGCATGATTTCCCCGGGGACATCGTTTATGAGCCCGGTTGCCTGGTTGGACCAGTAGTTACGGAAGATGTTCGTCGTGCCCTCTGCGTCTCCGTAGATGATCCCGAAATCGCCACGCAATGTCCTGCCGAAGCCTGAAGCCAGTCCCAATTCGCTGAGCGGCACTTCCACCTCGACGTTGTATGAATCTCCAGTTTTTGTCACTGCGATCTTCGCAGACTCAAGCTTCTTCACGGAATCCACCTTCTCGTTCCTCCAGGGACTCTGGAAGACCACGCTGTCAGTGGCGCCCGGCTGACGATGTCGGTAGAGCACCGCGATATTCCCTCCCTGGAAAGGCGCAATCAGCAGACGCATGTCTCCGGTGACCGGACCGCTGCGCTTGGGATTGGCATTCGGATCAGATCCTATCTGCAGGTCAACGCTGTCACCTGTCTTGAATAGCATCTGCCAATCCTTTCCATTGTTAACCCATGGAGATCCGTCTTTCACATTATAATTAAGGTAAAGGTTTTTGTCGTCGTGGGCCGCGCGTATGGTGACAGGGAACTGATTGCCCTTGTTCCATTGAACCGTCGGCTCGCCTGTCCAGTCCTCCCCTTTCCCGTCTATCTTTGGCGCTGTCTTCACGCAGGGGATCCTGGCGCTCATCAGCTTGGATTCAGCAGCAACCATGCGGCTTTTGTTTCTCTCGGCGGCAACGATCTGTTCAGCTGTCACTGCAAAAGATCCGGCGCTGCGGACAGTTTCCTTCAGCCCGTCCACGCGATAGATGCGGTACTCGATTCCGCCACCCTGGAAATAATAGTTGCCGTCGCTCTTCGAAAGTCCGAACGCGCCACCGAAACATTCACCGCCGAGGATGCCGATGCCACCGGCCTGCGGATTGGTCATCAGCCTGCAGTCGGGGAACATCTCGTCGATGTAAAGGCCGTCGGTGGTCATTACAAAGGCGCGTCCATGGTTTCCGTTCATGACCATCACATCGGACTTGTCATCCAGCGGGGCAACTCCTGTGAAAAACAGGACTCCCTGCAGTTCACCCGGACTGGGCAGCGGGGCGTTATGCGAGCCGTGCACGTTTGTCCAGCGGTTCGGATAACCCCAGAGGAGGCGGCCTTCAGGCGAGAAGGCGCGCATCTCAGGATCGCTGTTGATGATCATGTTTCCGAAACGGTCGACCGTAGTTTCAAGTCCGCTCCACTCCGGACCATTGATTTGAATTGCCGCCTTCACCGCATCGTTCAGGGCGGGATATTTCGGCGCACCTCCCGGCCACCAGCCATCAGGTTTCAATGTAACCATCACGCTCTTCCCTGCGACTTTCGCAGGAACTCTCATTGTCAGATCATTGAAATCGTGCCCCCAACCTGAACCCGCAAGGGACTCTGCAGCAGTGGAAAACTCAATTTCATCTGTCTGCATTTTGCCGTCGCCGTTCCTGTCAACCCATATCATTCCATATCCATGGTTCGGCTGGCCTTCGCGGCCATATTCGTATTTGACATTCGGGTAGTCACGTTTGAACGCATCAACGAATTCCTTCGGCGGTTTCCAGGAATGCGCATAGGCGTACTGGTGTCCGGAACTCAAAAACGCCAGTGGCTTGAGCGTGTTGTTGGGAAGCAGTTCCTCGATATACGTTATCTTTCCATAGGCGATTACGAATGTACGGCCGTCCTGCCTCCAGAAACGGTAGTGCATGCCTTCCTCACCTCCGAGAGTCGATGTCGGCGTCGAAGTCTTCCCTTTCAAATCCAGCTTGAACAAGGTGTCCTGTCCAAACCATTTCGTGGAATCTTCAGGATCAAATCCGCAGCCCGGCGCGCCATATGCAGTAGGCCCGAAAAACTCCTTCCACATCGTCCCTTTGACCGGATCATACGAGGCGAGACGCTTCGGTTTCCAGCGTTCGTTCTCAGTCACACACAGATGCCCGTCGGGAGACATCACAAGACCGGAAGGATTATGGAGCCTCAGCGGATCATACGGTCCGGGAGTCACAGGCGCCTCCTGGCCTTCCTCGCCGTATCCTCCCATTTTCGCGCGATTCTCGGTGGAACCAAAAGTAATACCTCCCTCTTTGCCTATCATCCCAACGGATTTCCCTTTCCCGTCCAGAATGCGGACAACATGCGACTGGGAATCGCTGACATAGAATTTACCGTCCGGTCCGACTGCAAGTCCGGTCGGGATCCCTTCAAGCTTCTCCGTGATTTTCACGAGCGCTTTCCCGCTCTTGGGATCGATTTCAACCAGGCTCTTGCCAGACACCGCATAAAGCTTGGCGCCTCCGGCAGCAACTGTCACGGGATTCGCAAACGGGAAAGAGCGCGTCACTGTCCCCTTCGACGGATCGACTTCCAGG
>JANYBI010000635.1 GCA_025360875.1 Lentisphaerota bacterium | reverse complement strand
GGATCATCCTTCCCCAGTCTCGACAAAGCTGCGAACTTCGCAGGATAATCTTTTAGGAACACAGGCCTGTCCCTGGGCAGACGCGGTTCAACTTCATTAACAAGAGTCTCTTCGAATGAATCGTCTGCGACGACTTTCAGGAGATCTTTCCCTGCGAAATCCGCAAATGCGGATTTGAGCGTGATAACCGATGCCCCCGTGAAATCAATTTCCTGCCCGTTGAAAATACATTTTGGCCGGCCTTGGACTTTTGCAGACACGTACTCGAGCATATCGCGTGTGAAGTCGATCAGCTTGAGGTAGTCCGCGCCGGTCTCATACCATTCAAGCATTGTGAATTCCTCACGGTGCAGGCGGCCTTTTTCCTTTTCCCTGAAGCACGGCCCGATCTGGAATATCCTGTCGTATCCGGATGCGAGCATGCATTTCATTTCAAGTTCAGGGGAAGTACGTAGAAACGAATCTCCAGATGGAATTGCGTTGATATAAGGTTCTGGCGCAGGCGCAGCGATCCTGACTGGAGTTGAAACCTCGAGGAAATCCCTTGAGCTGAAAAAATCCCTCACCGCCGAAAAAACCGCGGCCCTTTTCCCAAGGTGCGGCTTCAGCGATGACAGGCGGACTGCTATTTCAGGCTTTGCTGACACGTTCGGAGTATTGTCCGGTTCTTGTGTCGATCTTTATACGATCGCCCTTGTTGACAAACAGCGGTACTGCGAGCTCGTAACCATTGTCGATCTTTGCGGGCTTCATGACGTTCGTGGCGGTATCGCCCCTGGCGCCAGGTTCAGTGTCGGCAATGACCTTCTCAATGAATATGGGAAGCGTGACTTCGATCGCCCTCCCGTTAAAGAAGAGGATCTTGCATTCGGCGTTCTCGATCAGAAAATAGATCTGGTCACCAAGTTTCTGCTTTTCGATCCTGATCTCCTCGTATGTCTCCGCATCGCTGAAAATAAGGAAGTCGCCATCGGCATAGGAATAGAAGACTTCCTTTTCTTCGAGATCGGGCTTGCCGATCTTTTCAGCAACTCTGAACGTGCGGTCCATTGTGCTGCCCGTAAGCATATTCTTGAGCTTGCAGCGGTAGAGCGCCTGGCCCTTGCCGGGCTTGACGAAATCGAAATCGGACACGGTCCATGGGTCGCCATCTATCTCAACCTTAAGGCCTTTTCTCAGATCTGACGCTTCATACATAGTGAAAATCTCCTGCTTGTTTTTAAAATATGGATTACCGGATTGTTGGATAAACGAGTTCAATCCGTCCTTGATTACGCCATCCAATTACTTTCATCAACACTGTTTTATTTTGCAAAGGTGCATAAGATAAGACATTTGTGAATTATTTCAAATAAAATAAGATGAATCCGATGGATTCATCTTATTTTAGGAGCTTCCTGTCGTCGCGGTTCAGCTTTCGTCTGTCGGACATGATCCTGGCAATTGCGCGGTTTGTCTCCTTTATGGTGCTATTCTCTGAATCGATATATTCCGGAACTTTTTTCCTGCCGCTCCAGAAATCGACCAGCTTCTTCCATCTCGGATTCTGTTTTTCCGCTAGCGCATCCAGTTCGTCATGGAACCTCTGCAGCCGCTGTGGCGGAATCCGCCTGCCACCAATGGCTATTCCCGTCTTGAAGTGCAACTTCGCCTCGCTGAAGTTACCGAACACAAGAAGGGTCTTGGCCAGGTAATACCTGTAGAGGATGTTGTTCGGCGAAAGGTTTACGATATTTCTGAAATAATGGAATGCGCCCTGGTACTGCCCATTACGGAAAAAATTCTTGCCTTCCCGGAAAGCCATGAAGACCTCAGTCCTTTCAAGATCATGGAAAAGCGTGGCGAGAGTTGTGTCCCTGGGAGGTTCATTTCCGACGATGATTTCCTCGAGGGTGTCATCGGCGGAAGTATCCATTATTGAAAACTCATCGAGCGCGGTCCAATCTACGGGACCACGGGCACCGCGCCCTATGTTGTTCATGGCATCATACCTTATCCGCTTGTCAGGATCGGAAAGGATATCGAATGCCATTACGAGGATTTTGAACTCCTCCTCCTTGATACGCGACCCGCCGTGGAGGTCGGGATGGCAGAGCTTCACCTGCCTGTAATAGGCTTTCTTGATCTCCTTGAAGTCCGCTGAAAAGCCCACGCCAAGGACGTCATAATGGTTCTGCTGGCCAGACATGTTCCTCTGCCCCCTCTCTCGTTAACCCGGATATTTCATGAAACTATTCAATATCCGCCCTTCGGGCTTCGATACGAA
>JANYBI010000600.1 GCA_025360875.1 Lentisphaerota bacterium | reverse complement strand
AGGTGAAATCTGCGATTTTCGCAGCTGGCGCAGGTAAAATAGGCAATTATGATTGCTGTTGCTGGGAGACCAAGGGGATAGGACAGTTCCGCCCATGTGACGGCAGTAATCCGTTCATCGGTAAAAAGGATGGTGTGGAGAAAGTTCGGGAATGTAAAGTTGAACTTGTGTGCGATCCGAAACATATTAAGAAAGCCGTAGCCGCATTGAAGAAGGCGCATCCATATGAGACTCCGGCATATCAATATTGGGAAATAAAATCCTGAATGGAAATATGTTATGCTTGATTTGGCACTTCAAAACCCGAACCAGTATTTCACGATAATCCTAGTTGTGATCTTCTCCGTGTGCTGCCATGAATATATGCATGCGAGGGTGGCTCTCTGGCAGGGTGACAGTACCGCTGCTGACCAAGGTCACCTTACTCTGAATCCTCTGAAACAGATGGGAATATTTTCTATTATGCTGGTATTCATCATCGGATTGGCTGTTGGTTCAGTTCCAGTTGATCATTCTAGAATGAAGCACAGATATAGTCCTGCTCTTGTAGCTTTCGCCGGACCTTTGATAAATCTTGTTCTTTTTCTGTTTTTCTGCTTGGGACTTGTCATAGTGATATTTAGTATCAACAGCATGTCCAAGGATGTATTTTATGGTTTAAGAGAATTATTTAAGATTGGAGCGACTTATAACGTAATTCTGTTTTGCCTGAATATGCTGCCAATACCAATTCTTGACGGATATGAAGTGCTTGCTTATTTTTTTCCTGGAATGCATAGAGTGGATCAGAGAGTTAAAAACACAGTATTAATTTTCATGGTAATAGTGATTTTCATTTCAGGCAATTTTATTTTTATGCTGGGAGACGTTATTACCTATTTTACAGTGAATTTTATGGCATTTTTGATAATCCATCTGCTCAATTTCTTACACTTGGGGAAACTTATCTGATGCAGGAAGAAAAAATATGGTCTGTTTCCGAGGTGAATTCCGCGATCCGTGAGGTTCTGGAAGGCGGATTCATGCCTTTCTGGCTTGAAGGTGAGATAGGAAACCTGAGCATGCAGAGATCCGGACACGTCTACCTGACGATAAAGGATCAGAAGTCACAGATCCGAGCTGCTTATTTCGGTGGCGCCGAAATTGCTAAAAAGCTTGATTTGAATGTTGGGACCAGGATAGAGGCATTTGGCAGGCTGTCAGTATATGAAGTCCGGGGAGAATATCAGTTCCTGGTGAAATCCATACGTGCAAAAGGCGTAGGAGACCTGCACAGGAAGTTCGAGGAGATGAAAGGCAAACTTGCCGCCGAAGGACTGTTTGACGAATCAAGAAAAAAACAGATACCGCTTCTTCCGGGCAAGATCGGTATCGTGACTTCTCCGGACGGCGCAGCGATTAGAGACATCCTTCAGATCATAAGCCGGCGTTTCCCAAATTTGAACATAAAGATCTATCCGTCTCCTGTGCAGGGAAAAGGAGCAGAGAAGGAACTTGCCGCAGGAATCAGGTTCTTCAATGAAAAATGCAAGGTTGATGTGATAATCATCACTCGTGGTGGTGGAAGCCTTGAAGATCTGTGGCCGTTCAATGAGGAAATCCTTGCCAGGCAGATCGCCGCAAGCGCAATTCCTGTCATAAGCGCGGTCGGGCATGAAATTGATTTTACAATCTGCGATTTTGTTTCTGACATGCGCGTTCCTACTCCTTCCGCCGCCGCCGAACTGGTTGTTGGGAAACAGGAGGAATTCCTTGGGCTGATAGCCGATTCCCGCCGCCGTTTAAAAGGTTCGTTTGATATTTATCTGGAACGGCTGAAGAACCGTTTCCAGAAAGCTGCTCAGAGCCATGTTTTCAAGGAACCCCTCTACTTGGTCAGGGAACACCAGCAGAAAGTAGATGAGATCTCAAGAAGAATGGAAAACGCACTGAATCTTTTCACCGAGAAAATGAAATCCAAGGCTTTGGAGTTGAAGAGCAGGCTTAAAAACCTCAACCCAGAGGCAGTCCTTGAAAGAGGATATGCGATAATAACTAGCAGTTCAGACGGTTCTGTGGTTTCAAATCCGGATGTGCCCGAAGGGACCCTGCTGGATGCGAAATTCGCAAAAGGCGTACTGCAGGTGAAGGTGATGAACAGGAAGTGATTATTTGGAGCGCCGGCACATGTCCCCTCGTATGACTGGGATCTTGCCGGCAACTTTCAAATTTCTTCAATTGCCGGCGGGACGCCGGCGCTCCTCAAATAATATTTTCCTTGAAAATATTATTACAGGTATTACTTTATCTGTAAAAGGTAAGGAACATACATGAATATAAGCAGAATTACAGTCAAGGGACAGACGACTATTCCAATCCAGATAAGGAAATTCCTTGGTATTTCCCCTCATGATCTTGTCAGTTTCAGGGTTTCAGAAGGTAAAGTCATTCTTGACCCTGTGAAAAAGACAATCCTTGACTTTAAATCATCTTTTAGTTCTGACAAGGCAGGAATAGACTATGAAACTGTGCGCAAGAAGGTAAAGCTAAGGGTGGCTGAAAAGGTTTCAAGGTTTTCAAAATGAAAGAAATATACATTGATGCCAACGTCTTTTTGCGATTCATACTGGGAGAGCCTCCGGGATTTGCCGTTGAGGCCGAAAGATTCTTCAGGGATTCAATTGAAGGGCGATTCAAGCTGGTGACATCGGAACTTGTTATTGCTGAGATTGTCTGGACATTGGAATCATTTTACGAGAAACCCAAGGAACAGATCTGCGAGCTTGTCCAGGGTATATTGTCGACACCCAATTTGACTGTGGAAAATTCCCAGCTTGTTTCAGAAGCCATCAAGATATATCAGGGAAAAAATGTTGATTTCATAGATGCCTATTCCTATGCCTATATGAAAAAGCATAGAATTTCATCAGTAAAGACTTTTGACAGGAAGAATTTCAAGAGATTTTTAGACATTGAGTTAATATAAAATTTCCTCTGGAAATTTTATTTCTTCTTCCCGAATTCCGGGTCTATCCTGACGAAACTGACCGCGATAAAGCAAGGTATTATGCAAAGACAGACCCATATGAAAAAGTTCTGATAACCGATCAGGCTCTGGAGCCATCCGCTCCACATTCCAGGGATCATCATTCCGAGCGCCATGAATCCTGTCATTATCGCGTAATGTGAAGTTTTATACTCGCTGTTTTCGGCGAAGTAGACCATGAACAGCATGTAGGCGGCGAAACCGAAACCGTAACCGAGCTGTTCGAGCGCCACGCAGGCGGTGATAACTACGAAATTTTCCGGCAGACACATGCTCATGTAGACATACAGCAGATGAGGTACGTTTATAGAAAGAGCCATCCACCATATCCATTTCTTCAGTCCGTGCCTGGCTGCCAGCATTCCTCCGACAATTCCACCGATCGTCAGCATCAGTATGCCGAACGTCCCGTAGGCGAGACCGACCTGTCCCGTAGTGATGTTAAGACCTTCCATCTCCCGTGAATCCAGCATAAAAGGTGATGCGAGTTTCAGGAGCTGTGATTCACCTAGACGGTAAAGAAGGATGAAGGACAGGGCCGCGATGACACCTTCCTTCTGGAAAAAACTTGCAAAGGGTTTGAAGAATTCTGAAACCAGCGTACCACTCAGTTTATATGCGCTGGGTTTGTCAGATTCAGGATATGGAAGAATGAAGAAATGATATGTGCTGAACAATACGAAGAAAATCGCTATGATAATGAATACTATGCTCCAGGAAAGCCTGATGTTGCCAGAAACAGCCACGAATTCGGCATGGGCATCCGTCTTTAGCTGCGGATCAAGCTGGATTATGGACATCAACGGCTTATTCCAGTTTTCCGAGGTGAATTCCTTTCTGGTACCTTCAATGACTTTTATGCTTTTGTCACCGGTCTTCTGTCCGAAATTTACGACTATCTTGCTGCCTTTCTCAGGCTTTCTGCTGAGTCCTACATATACGATTCCGAAATTTCCGGTTTCCTTTTTAATCTCCGGCTTATTTTTCCCGAAATATTTGGATATGGTTGTTTCGAGAGGCTGAGTTATGTTCGATTTCCACCAGTCGGAAGAAGATCCTTTGTCTGTCTTATCCTCTTTCCTTGTTTCCAATCCATTCCATTCCTTAGCTTTGCTTATAATTTTTGTTATTTCATCTTTATTACAGGGTAGGATTGGAATTCCGATGTTTTCGCCGGAAAAGTTACACAGTTTCAATTCACTATTTTCATCAAGCTTGAAGACCATTTTTTCAGGTTCGGCAATACTCTGCTGGATAATTGCAAATTTTTCAGAAACTGTGGCATGTACGTTCATTTTTACGGATCCAAGTCCGGTATTGCTTTCGATAAAACCCGCGAGCATTACAAGAAGCCCCTGTCCGGTCAGCATTGAGAGCCTGTAGAAAGTGCTGCGGATGCCGACGAACCAGGCTTGCTGATGCGTATCAAGGCCGAGAATGTAAAAACCATCGGCCGCAATGTCATGAGTTGCCGAATTAAACGCGATCAACCAGAGCAGGACAAGGGAGTATCTGAAGAAATCAGGAACTGGAATTGTCAGGGCCACACATGCGAATGCCGCGCCTATGACAAGCTGCATAAGATAGATCCAGCGTCGTTTTGTTCCGAAGATCTCGACTAGCGGGCTCCATAGGGGCTTGATGACCCATGGAAGATACAGCCAGCTGGTATAGAGGGCTATGTCGGTGTTGGAAATGCCAAGTCTCTTATACATGATCACCGAGACGGTCATAGCGACTACGTAGGGAATTCCTTCCGCGTAATAAAGGCTTGGAACCCAGAGCCATGGAGATCTGGACGTTTTCGATTTTTGATTTTCGATTGCCAAATAAGCTCCTTGATAATTTCCTTGCGTTGAAACTTCTACGTAGATATGTAGATTAACATCGTCGTAATTTCAACTGTCATATGGAAAAGTGCAACGCGAGGAAATTATAAATTGAAGGAAAAATTATACTGCCTGAGGGTTTGCCTGCTGTCCGGTGATTTTGATCTTGCCGAAAAAGAATTTATAGAATCAAGCCTTAAATTCAGTACATGGCTCGATGTGGAAAGAAAGAGCATCGAATATGTTTTTTATGCGGATGATCCGAAATCGGCCGTGGAAACAGCGCTTGAAATAAGTCTGATCGCCGGGAATCTCAGGAAAAGGAAGATCAGGATATCCAAACCTAGACTGGAAGTCCTCAAGAAGGAAGATTGGGCCGAAGCTTGGAAAAAGCATTTCAAGGTTCAGCACGTCACCAGACGGGTTGTAATAAAACCTTCCTGGCTGAAATATAAGGCAAAAAAAGGCGAAGTTGTTATAGAGATCGATCCGGGCATGAGCTTTGGTACTGGAAAGCACGCGACTACAAGATTTTGCCTCAAAATGCTTGACCGGATTGCAAAGGGTGCCGATGTCTCAAAAATGAAAGTTCTTGATGCCGGTTGCGGATCCGGGATTTTAAGCATAGGAGCTGTAAAGCTGGGTTTTAAAAATGTTACAGCCTTTGATTTTGATCATGAATCTGTCGTCATAGCGAAAGAGAATTTCTGGATAAATAGTATTACCTCCAGGAATGCAACAGCCGTCGAAGCGGAACTTGCAAAATTCAAGGCCAATGGAAGATTTGACATTGTGGTAGCCAATATTATTTCCGATGTTCTGATGATAAACCGTGAAAAACTTGATTCCATGCTGAAATCAGACGGATATCTTGTGCTGGCCGGAATACTTTCGACCGACTATTCCAAAGTGTGTAAGTCGTTCAAAGGTATTGGATACAAAGAAATATTCAGCTCTTCCGAAGATGAGTGGACCGGAGGGTTGTTCAGAAAAGATTTTCAACTTTGAAAATCTTTTAACAGAGAAAATGGAGAAAAAGCATGTTATACAATGTTTCTAGTCTTATCAATGGGAAACAGCTTTCTGCTGTTCTTCCTGAATTTTTCTGCCTGAAGGGAGGAGTTCCTGTAATCGCTGAAAAGAATCTTTCAGAAGGATATATCGTTACAAGAGCTGCAGATGGTAAAATCAGTATAGAACATTCTGATATATCAACTTTTAT
>JANYBI010000536.1 GCA_025360875.1 Lentisphaerota bacterium | reverse complement strand
GAGAATGGCAGTCAACTGGTGAAATGATTGGCGAGGAAAAGCTGAGAAAGGTGTTGAATTCATCCTCCAAGGTTAAGGTCACAATCTATGCAAGTAGGAAAGCCGGAACTCTAATTGTCCATATCAACGATCACCCTGCCCTGCGTTACGCTGACCAAGGCGGAGAATTCCCCAAAGGAGACGGACTGATTTATGTCATGACGGACAATTCAGAGAGCATTCCGGTTCGGATAAGCAAAATTCGTATTGGCACATGGGATGGGAAGCCTCCTGACCCTGTAGTTTCAGAATATCAGGCTGATAAGGACACAGTATTGTTTCCAAATAATGACAAGACTACCGGCACGCTAAAATCCCTGGTCCAGGGAACACTGCTGTTTGAGACAGAATTCGCACAGCTTTCAATTCCGCTGGAAAGAATTTCAAGCCTGGTGCTCTCCAGCGAGAAAAGACGCCAGGCCAAGAGGGAAATCAACGATATAAGGGCTTTCTTCACAGGAGAAGATTACGTGACTGTCAGCATATCCGATATTTCCGGAGGGAAAATAAGAGGAAAGTCAGAAAACACTGGGAATGTTGTGATGGATATTGGGGCATTCTCTAAAATATCGTTCAATATATATGATGAGGAAGAGAATAAATGAATCCGCAAATAACGAAAGGATCATAATAATGAGAAAATCAGGAATTAAGACTGTGGCGGCAATATTTCTTATGTCAGCCATTGTACCAGTACTTAAGGCGCAACTGACGATTGCGGCACCTGCTGCACCTGCGAACAACACAAATACGGCCAAGGCGACGGTGGAAAATACGGATGCTGAAGAATCAGCTGCTCCTGTCAGCGACGGTGGAAAATATGACACGCTGCGTTTTTCCGGAAAGGACTTCTTGAGCGGGAAGCTTGTTTCATTCATTCCTGAAAAGGCGATCACCTGGCTCCATCCCGATGCGGAAAAGCCTATCGAATTCAAAGTCACAAACCTTAAGGAGCTTTCACTTTCCGGAAAACAGCTCCAGCCTCCCGCAGGATCTTCGACAGTCAGGCTTACCAATGGAGACATATTCAAGGGTGTGATCCAGAAACTGGACAAGGACAGCCTCCTGATCAAGACATGGTATGCCGGCGATATCAGGATCTCGAGGAAAATGCTCAAGGAAATCCTCCCCTCATGCGCAAGTTCCGCAATCTATGACGGACCCAATGACATAAAGGAATGGACAGTCGACAACCAGCGGGGCGCCGGTGGAGACAACAGGAAAGTTGAAGTTGGCAACAGGACTCTCAGTATTCCTGGAAACTGCAATGCCGGCAGGGACATGAAGCTTCCCGACATGGCGAAAATCGAGTTTGACATAGCTACCGGAATGAATTCAAATGTGAACATATTCCTCTATAGCGACCAGATAGCGCGCCACCAGGGGAATTCCTACATATTGAACATATCCTCCAGCTACCTGTACCTGCAACGTTATTCCAGAAACGAGGGAAGCGACTCGCTCGGCCAGGGAGAATGCAGGAAGATGATGGAGAAGAGCATTGCGCATTTCACAATACTTGTCGACAAGAAGAAGAAATCATTTACAATAATGGTCAACGGATCGATCGTCCAGCAGATATCGGACAGTCACGGGGAATTCTGCGGCAAGGGCGGCATGATTTCCTTCTTTAATTCAGGAGGATATGGCATTCTGAAAATCAAGAATATAAGCGTCTCGAAATGGGATGGCAGGATTCCGAACACGGCCTCCGAGGGGGAGGACAACGCAAAAGACAACATAGTTTTCAGCAACGATGACAAGGTGACCGGGAAGCTTAAGTCAATAGAGAACGGCCAGATAACATTTGAGACTGAATTCGCCGCGCTCAACGTTCCGATCGACCGTGCAAGAAGCATACGTTTCTCCGGAGAAGGCGCGCAGGTCGCCAAGAGGAACACTAATGATATAAAAGCTTTTTTCACCTTGGACGAGTCGATTACCATAGACGTCCAGAAAATAGCAGACGGCAAGATCATCGGGAAAAGCGAGAACTTCGGGAATGCCGAATTCATGCTCAATTCTTTTAAGAAAATCGGCCTTAACATATATGCCGAATCCGGAGATGATGAAAAGGATTCTTCAGGCGCATCAACCGAGAACAATTTGAATGATGAATGAGAAATAGCTTTTGGGCGCATATCAAACCCGGAGGTCTTTCATCAACCTCTGTACGGCAAGCTCCTTGGCTTTGGCTTCAACGTCTAGCGTGAAGTTTCTACGGAGCTTCAGCCAATGTGTCGGAAAATCACCAGGGTCTATATAATCGGCATGGGATTTTTTATTTCCGGAATTCCAGCCATCCCTGGGCGAAGAGATATGGAAATACGGTTCCTTGCCTTTGCGCCATGTATCCAGACACATAGATGTCGCGGCTTCAATGGACAGACCGTCCGGATTGCATCTGTGGTGATGGACATCGTAGACAAGTGGAATTCCAAGCTCCATACATAAACCATGAAGATCCGACGGGGTATATGAAATATCATCGTTTTCAAGCGTTATCCTGGCTCTCACGGCAGAAGGAAGTTTTTCAAAATTCCGTCTGAACCTTTCGATTGAATCCACCTTGCTCCCATATCTTCCTCCAAGATGGATATTGATAATTTCCGCGCCGGTCAGGTCCGCAAGCATGAAATGATATATCAGATCCCTTACGGAATTCGCAACGACTTCATTTCTTGGCGATGAAATAATTATGAACTGGTCGGGGTGGAAACTAAGACGGATATTGTTCTCGACTGCAAAGGTTCCAGCCTCCCTCAGAGTCTTCCTGATATGCTCGGCATCAGGAAAATCATCCAGATGATAACCGGTTTCCGGATGGGTATAGACTGGAAAAAGATCCGAGCTTATCCTGAACGCCCCTATTCCCATCCTTTTAGCGGATATCAGCGCCCTTTGGAGATTTTTGGAATTTTCCAGACAGATGGAACTTAGTTTTCCGAGCCTGCTTTTCCGTGAAAGCTTTTTAAGGTAAGATGCAGTTGTCGTCCTGAACCTGACAGGCTCATTTACAAACAAGCAGCAGAGTCCGAATCTTATCATTAGCTTCCCGATTTCCCCGGTAACCATAGCTGCCTCAACCTGTCAACGCAATAATTTCCATACCCTGTAGAGTTCTGTTACGCCCCATGCCTGGGCATCGCATCCCCTCAATGAGTGCGGTGCATCACCGTCAAGTATCTCCGGTATGTTATGGATGCAACCGCTTTCGAGAAGAAGCTTGGACGATGAGAGTATTGACCTGGCGGTTTTCCTGCCGGGATTGCCATAAGTCATGAAATAGGCCTCGCAATATGAGGGGAACGGCCAGGTCCAGGCTGTTCCGTTATGGTAGGCCGGCTTCCTCCTGTAATCCTCATCGCCCTCGTATTTCCCCCAATATGGATTTACAGGATCATTTATAATGCTGAAATTCTTACCGTATATAGGCAGCTGACAGCTTACAGGCCGGTCTGCAAGAGTACGAATCGCGCCAGGCACAAGAAGAGATGATGTGGCAACAAGGATATTCCGCCTTAAAATCCTGTCGTCTACAAGCCCGAGGG
>JANYBI010000493.1 GCA_025360875.1 Lentisphaerota bacterium | reverse complement strand
ATCTATTGGTCTACCCTGGGCAATCTGTATCCCGCGCCAAATTACGGTGTCCGGACATCAACTGTCTTCTTTCCGGTATTCATGGTGATGCGGGATTCGCTATATGATGACAGGGGCGAGAGGTTAAGTTCCGAGACTATGTTCAATATAGCGTTCGTGTTAGGCTACGAAGATAGGATTACCCCTAAATCCGGAGAGTTCAAGATAGGCATCCTTTGGATTCCAGGCATTGGACCATTCATCGGAGTCGGTCCGAAATTCTTCCAGTTCTTCTGGTGTCCCGTCAGCAACTTCCAGTAGCCTTCGGCCGCCAGGAATACTTTTTATTTTTACCTGTCTCGTGCTAATTTCAATTTCAAAAGAACATGAAAAATGAAACTCGAATTCTGTTTTGTGTCACGTCTCAATCCCGGAACTCTGGTGAAGTCCCATTGCCATGACGCGCTTGAAATCGTCTACTATGCCGAAGGCAGAGGGAACATCGCCTTTGACAGCCGCAGCTGGAATTTCTCCGAATGCGACTTCCATATAGCGCCTGCAGGAATTTTCCACAGGCAGAAGAACACCGAGGACCTCTGCGCGATATGCTTGGGGATTTCGGGCAGCGGACTCGAGGAACTGGCCGGAACCTGGCGCGACCATTCCGGAGGAATGAGATATCCTCTCGAACAGCTGGTGAAGGAATTGAACGCCAAGGAGCAATCCTACGAGCTTATCGCCAACGGACTCCTGGAACAGATAGTCGGGCTCACGCGTCGCGTAATAGTTTCACAGGCGGCAGGATCTCAAGTACCTGTCAAGAACGGAAAGATTGACAAAGCCCTCCATATCATCCGTGAAAACGAAGGTAGGGTTTCCCTCGACAATCTGTCCGACACGCTCTACATCAGCAAGGACTACCTCAGGCATCTTGTCAGGAAATCAACCGGACAGTCCCCTTTGCGCCATATCATAAGTTCTCGCATGGAAAAGGCGAAACGCCTCCTTGAGAAAACCGACAAGCCGATCGGAGATATCGCAGACGAATGCGGGTTCAATGATATCTACTATTTCTCCCGCTTTTTCAAGCGTAACGCGAAACTTCCGCCTGCGGCGTACAGGAAAAAACACAGGAACGGAAAATGAAGATTGAACCGGTGAACCGGAGTAACGGAGAATCGGCGATAGGAGAAAGAAAACTGAATTATATATAGGTGGATGCCATGACTGTAACTCTGATAAAAAAGATTGCCGTTTCAATTGTGTTCTTACTGTTTATGCAACAGTCTGCACATGCAATATGGATGCGTTCTGAATCCATCGAGTGGAATACTCAGATAAGCGATACAATAATTATTTCCAAAGTATCAAGCGTTAAATCAATATCACCTCTAAACGAATATTGGGATTCCCAGGAAGTGTCTTGTGATTCCACGACCAATCTGAAAGGTAAGCATTTGGAAAAGATGATATTCCGCCAGGATTATCGACATCAGAAAGGAGAGAAGGGAGAAAACTTCTACAAAGCCTTGAAACCAGGTGCGCGCATAATGCTTTTTATCATGAATAGCAAAAGTGATAAAAGTGATAAGGTGATTTTCTGGGTGAACCTCGATGAGCCAGGTCCCCTATATAATGACCATGCCGCCTATAATAATAACTGTGAATTGTTGTCGAGCGGCGAGAAAATCATTGCGCTGGTAAACGATCGCATTAAACTGGAGCAGAAAAACGGATCTGCAAAGAAACGGGGTGTTATTGTTCCATTCAAGGGAAGCGAAACTATGGAAATGAGTCGGGATTTTGTAAGAACCGCCGATCCGGAATTCAAGAAAACAATTATTGAGCATCTGAAGGAGCCTCATTGTGACACGACAAACGCAATTCACAATTTGATTAGCTATCCTGACGAGGAAACAATCAAGTTGCTTGAGCAGTTTCTGACAGATCCGACCACTAGCGAGGTTGGCTTGTACGGCCCGGACCGTAAGACGATTACCTACTATCCAGTCCGACAGGCGGCATATCTTGCTCTGTCCTTAATGGGGAAATCTCCGAAAAAGCCATCGCCTTATTATGAACTAACCCAGCCTTGGTTATTTGAGGTTGGAATGGACAATCCTAGTTACTTTCCTTATGGAGACTGGAAGAAAATAGAGGAACCAAGGCATGGCAAGTAGATTCACTCAGCTTGCACTAATGGCATATCTATTCGTCAAGATATGGTAGAGATTCTTGACTTCCATGGATTCTCATGTCGAAACCGGAAAGTACAAAAGTTCCGCCTGTTTAGTCCATTGCGGATTCCAGCGCAAGGCATATTTTAAACGCAAACAAAAAGGAGATTCCCATATGGAAAAGGCTATTCCCGTCATTCTTGACACCGACATCGGCAGCGACATGGACGATTCCTGGGCGCTCGTGATGCTTCTCAATTCGCCTGAGCTTGACCTGAAGCTGATTACGACGGCGACATTCAATACCGACGATCGCACTGCGATTACTGCCAAGCTGCTCCAGTCGGCGAAACGTACCGACATCCCTATCGGTACCGGAATAAAGACTTTGGACAAGCCCGTACAGGTCAGTCCGTGGATCAAAGATTTCGATATGAAGAAATACAAGGGGAAAATCTATTCCGACGGCGTCGACGCTATGATCAAGACGATTATGGCTTCCGAGGAGAAGATCACGCTCATATCCATAGGGCCAGTCACAAATATCGCCGAAGCTCTGCGCAGGGAACCTAGGATCGCCCCCAGATGCAGGTTCGTTGGCATGCATGGTTCAATTGAGAAAAAATATGACGGTGTTCCTGGCATCTGCCCTGAATATAACGTCATAGTAGATATCATATCGGCGATAGCAGTATTCGATGCGCCATGGCACAGCATGACCATCACCCCTCTCGACACCTGTGGTATTGTCAGGCTCGATGGCGAACTGTATAGACGTGTAAAGGAATGCAAAAAACCTCTGGTAAAGGGGCTTATTGAATCCTATCAGATCTGGCTTGGCGGAAAAGGCGATGAGGGCAGAAGTTCGATTCTTTTTGATACCGTCGCCATCTGTCTCGCGTTTAACGAGGAATTTCTCGAGATCAAGGAACTTCCCGTCTGTATTACGCATGATGGATGCACAAGAGTGAATGAGAATGGCAGGAAAATACGTTGGGCGCTTGAATGGAAGGATCTCGGGAAATTCAAGGAGTTCCTGGTCAAGAGGCTCATATGAACGGACGCCGACGCTTCGACGAAATCATGAGCTATGGCAGTCCGGACCGCATGCCTGTCCTGTATTTCGGAACCTGGCCTGAGACGAAGGTCCGCTGGAAGAAGGAAGGCTTCAAGGGAGTGCTGATGGAAGGCGACAATGCCGGTCCCCAGTTTCCCGGAATGGATACGGACTGGGAATCATCGCCCGATTGCAAAGGCAACATCTGGAACAACCACGGGCTGCTTGAGCCGTGGCCTCGTCCTGAGGGGAAATGGGAGACGCTGGAGGAAGATGCGGAAACCAGGACTGTCCGTACTCCGTTTGGCGGAATAGTGCAGTCCAGTAAAACAGGCACTTCGATCTCCCATACGATAAAACATGATCTTGAACCGAATCGCGAATCCTGGGAAGTCTATAGGAAATCGCTTGATCCTCTTGACAGCACGCGCTGGTTCCCTGGATGGGAGGCGCGTGTTGAGCAGATCAACTCGCGTGAACATATGACCTGTTTTTTCGGGGGAAGCCTTTTCGGACGTCTCCGCGACGCGCTTGGTGTTGAAGGGATATCGTATCTGCCGTTTGACGATCCCGCGCTGTATGAGGAAATGATAGAGTTCCATACGGAATATTACATTGCGCTGAACAAGCCGCTGCTTGAAAAGGTATCATTCGATTTCGCCTATATCTTCGAGGACTGCTGTTTCAATACCGGACCGCTTCTTTCACCTGACCTGTACAGGACTTATTACGACAAGCGCTATCGGAGGATGATCGACTTCTACCATAAGATGGGCGTCAAGTATGTGCTGATAGATTCCGACGGCAAGATAGACGATCTGCTTCCGCTCTGGCTCGAAAGCGGTTTCGACATCATTTTCCCGATAGAAGTCGGAACCTGGAAAGGGAGTCCTTCTGCTTTCAGGAAAAAATACGGCAAGCAGATGCGCATGATGGGTGGCGTGGACAAGCACGTGATTCCGCTTGGGGAAAAAGCAATACGTGCAGAGTTAGAACCCTTGAGGGACATTGCTGCCGAAGGCGGCTTTATCCCGATGCCGGACCACAGGATTCCCCCGGACTGCTCGCTCAACCAGTTCCGTAAATATATTGAGATCTTCAAGGAAGTGTTTTGATGATATTGACGCCTTGGTTCATTCAGTCAATATCGAAATTCCTATATCGCCTGCCTCAAGTGCCAGCTGTTTTGTCTTGCCAGCTGTCCTGAGCGGCAGTTCCTTCCCTGTGAAAATATCCTTTACCTTGTCTCCAGGCCAGAACCTTTCCGGAAAAGTCAGTTTCGCCAATCCGCAGTCCTTCGGGAAAAACACGAAAACGACATTTTTGCCGTTGCTTTTCCCGTACTTGGCATAGACATAGGAGTTGAAGTCATATTTCGTTTCAGCGGAAATCCTGATCTCTCCGGTATTGGCTCCGGCATCTTCAATCATTGCCTGTATGAGATTCTCAAAGTCGGGATAACATTCCTTGTCGTACTCGTCTCCGAGGTAGGTGCCGCATAGCAGCAATTTCCCTTTACCGATCTTGAACTGCGAGAGCATGGAGGCCTTCTCCTCTGCGAATTTCGCAAGCACTTCACCTTTTGAAGCCTCCCATGGCGAAAGCAGATGTGAGGATTTGAGGCTGTAGCTTTTACCTGCGAACTTCGCAGTGAATGCTGGGTTTTCTGGAACCTTCCTGCGCCCGATCTCAATGACACCTGACAAGACTGCAGGAAACCTGTCCTCGGGATATCTGAAGATTCCACATGAATCCCAGGCGCCTGTTTCCGCTTCGCAGAAAAGCGTTCCTCCTTTGCGGACAAAATCTTTCATGACTTTTGCAGTTTTCCCGTCAATGGCGGTCATCCTCGGAAGGAATAGGATCTTGATACCCTTGAGTTCCGACAGATGCTCCTCCTCGATTATCTTGAATGGAATGGATTTCCTGATAAGCGCCTTGCAGAAACCCCTGATGGAGGTCAATGGCTTTGCCGCAGAATGTTCCTGCGACCAGTACAGATAGTATGTCTGCGGACTGAACATGACTCCGACTTCGGCACCTGACGGAGCATAGTTATCAAGGAGATCGGAATGTTTGGACAGGAGCTTTCCGGTCTTCTGCATCGCCTTGATACGTTCTCCGGAGAATCCGTCGTTGCCTATGAATCCGAAACCGTCCGATTCGCTGCCGAAGACTTCATCACGCCAGCACCAGAAGAGAATCGTGTCAACGCCTGACGATATGCTGTTCCACAGCCACCTCTGCTGGTCTATCGCCCGCACCGAGTTGTGTACGCCGAACCCGTAATTGGATCTTCCTCCCTGCAGTTCGCTGACCCAGAATTTTTTACCGCGCGCCGCCGAATGGATCATTTCCATGCAAAGGGTGTAGTCGGTGTTGAACATGTTGAACCAGGCCGGGAAGTTGGAGCAGCCTATTCCGTCAAGCCTGTCGGCGATTGCCCAGTCATTGCCGCGGTTCAATGCCTGGTCGATTCCATCTCCGGCGATCATCATTTCGCATGGTGAAGGACCATGGACGGTGACAACCTTGTCCGGATGGAGCTCCTTGATTATCTTATATCTGTCTTCGGCATGTTTGTTCGAGCGACATGTGAGGAAATGTGCGAACGACATCGTGGAAGTGAACGGCCTGTATGTGTGTTTGCCGGGCATTACATCCTCCCATGAGTCATAGCGCCTTATCCATTCGGTATTGAGCTTCTCAAGGTTTCCGAAACGTTCCTCGAGCCATTCCCGGTATTTTTTCACCGTATGTTTGCAGTAGCAGACCGGAGCTTCAGCCTGCACGTTCCATCTCAATTCATTCCAGGCATCCCAGCCAGCAATATTTTTCCTCTCCGCGTAGTGAAGCGCCGTCTCATGTATGAATCCGGACATCCTTTTCCACACTTCCGGATGGTCGAAACATCCGCCGGGAGTGAGTCCGTTGTGGCATTCGTTGCGGTTTTCCGATATAACCTTAATCCCGTTGTTTGTTACCAGCTCGCAGTCCGGGACTACCCTGTGGATCCAGTAGGGATGGATTTCGGCTATGGTGCTCAGTACCACGTTCAGCCCGTTGTCCTCGGCGTAATCAACAATCCTGTCGTAGTCATCGTAGTTGAATTTTCCCGGTTTCGCTTCCACCCATGACCACATCACCCAGAGCTGTAGGCAGTTGAATCCCGAATCCTTGATCTTTATCAGATCGTTTTTCCAGTATTTATTGATAGGAAATGGCGGCCGGTAATATTGAGGTCCCAGGTTTATCATTGGTTGATCCCTTATGTTTGAGGTTCCTTATATTTTATTGCTGTTTTTGGACAAAGCAATTCGAAATGGTATCTTAAACACTCTGATGCTTTGATCGAAAGAACATACGGAGGATAATATGAGGATTTTGAATTTCGGATCGGTGAACATAGATCATGTCTATTCTGTCGAGCATTTTGTAAGGCCGGGCGAGACATTGTCGAGTCTCTCCTACGCAAGGTTTTCCGGCGGCAAGGGCGCCAACCAGTCTGTCGCGCTTGCAAAAGCCGGAGCAGACGTCTTCCATGCCGGCAAGATAGGTTCGGACGG
>JANYBI010000468.1 GCA_025360875.1 Lentisphaerota bacterium | reverse complement strand
AGCACCAGGGCTGGTTCACTGAAAAACAGGCCCCTGAGATTTTCTTCGTCAACGGCAAGCCGGCCCCTCACACGCGCGATCTGGCAAGCATACCGGCAGGCGGTTTTTTCTACGACACCCAGTCCCAGCCACGCCGCCTCTACTTCCGGTTGCCTGCCGACACAAAACTAGATGCCTGCACGGCGGATATTCCTCTCAATGCTGGTGTCTTCGTGGATGACGACTATGTCGTGATACGGAATCTTATCTCTCGTTACTCGGAGGATGACGGATTTGCCGGCTTCTGGGGTGTAGGCGTGGTCTTTGAGAACTGCAATGGCTCGTTCAACTGCGACCAGGGCATTTCTCTGCACGGAACAAGCATGACCCTCGTCGACGGCGGGCTGTTTGAACGCAATGGCGGATGCGGCATTGCCGATGTAATGAGCAGCTTTACACTATATCGGAACGTTGTCGTCCGCGACAACATGATCACCGGAGCGCTCTTCCAGGGATTGGCCCACAGCATGCTCAGCTGCCGCATCTACGGCAACTACGGAACCCAGATTTCCAGCGGGACTGGTTCCGTGCTGAATCTCACCAACTGCCTGATCATAGGCGTTCCAAAAGATGAAGGCGGTGCCGCAGGCATACAAGCTGAACGTGCCCGGATCGACCATTGCACCATTGTCAACTGCACCACCGGCCTGGCTGTCGGCAAGAGTGCCGATGTCCGCAATTCAGTCTTCGCCAACTGCTCCGTTGCACTAGTTTCCGTACCCGCGACGGCTCTTCCTGAATTTCGGTTGAACACCTGCTGGCTCGCAGGAGGCATCGTTTCACTGGGCAATGGAAAGAGCGATGCCGCAGGCTGGAGCGAATTTGTCAAGACAGCGAAAGGCATAGACAAGATCAGCTGGGAGGACTTGAAGCTGGAGGCTCCGCTTTTCACCGTACCGGACAATTCGCCGAGTGTGAAGGCCGCAGACTACGGCACTCGTCCCGGCGCCGTCCTGAAACCATGGGAAACCTGGCAAGCGCTGCTGGAAAACTCCGCTCCCGCCGTCCATCCGCACCCATAGGATGCAGGAATATTGTGAGCCCATTTCTATCCTGCAATGACCAAATTCATTTTCCCGTCCAGGACGAGTCTTGTCCGGCCGCGGCCTGTCAGCTCATCCCATTCACAGGAGATTTCCTTGCCGCCTGCGGATATCGCAGGTTTTGAAGGCGAGAAAAATGATATCGGGGTATAGCCTTTTCCGTCCAACGTGAAAGAAAGGGATTTGCTACTGACCTTGACTCCTCCGACTTTCGCGTCAACCGCAAGAATCAGTATGGGATGCGAAGGCTGTTCAGGTCCATATTCTATCTCGATCTTATGATGGCCTTTTTCAGAAAGCGGAAGCTTCATGCTTCCTGAAACCGGGCTTCCGTCAAGAAGGAATTTTCTCGGCCAGGTCCCCTGCCCCTTCGCCGAAAAATCAATTGTCGAATCACGGAACCGGATTCCCTTTATGGTGATCGGCTCGCCGAGTCCGCACGGCATTACTGCAATTCCTCCGATATCCGCCCAGAGGCCGGCGGCCCCTTCGACAAGATTCCTGTACCATGAACCCGCGCCGAACGCCTGCCATGATCCGGACGTGTTGAGCGGACGCCTGAAAGGTTTCCCCTCGAATGCGGCTGGCTGGTAACCGAAATTTATCTCATACAGGTAAAACAGCTTTTCCAGCGCCTCGGAATTTCCGACGGTTCTGAAAAGCCTGACCAGCATCGTGTCGTTCGCCGCGAACCAGTTGTTCGGTTGGCGAGTCCATTCCTTCCAGCCACGGACTTCGTTTCTCGCTGTTATGTGGACGCCGTCCTCCCTTAGAAATTCACGTGCGCAGAAATTGGCGGTCGCAACTAGTTTTTCAGAATAAAGATCCTCTCCGTATGGAGAATCCATCGCCGCCGTAGCCGTGGAAAGCGGGATGTCGCACACGAGATCAGGATTGGTCGCATGGACGCCCTCGTTCCAGAAACCTGTCTTATCATTCCAGAAAACGCGCTTAAAATTGTCCCTTACCTTGAGTGCCTGCGCGCGGACTGCTTCCGCCAGCTTGTTCTCGCCCCACGCGTAGAGCATCTTCTCTCCGCTGAGCAGTCCCGCATAATGCCAGCTCATCGAATAGGCCAACCACGCCGGAAATGTGCGGCCAAATTCCTCAGGAAAATCCGTGCTCGCTGCAGCTCCGGTCCACATCCCGGTAGGATCCGGATTCGCGACCTCGCGCTGAAGTCCCATCACAAAATTCTTCTTCCATTTTCTTGTCCCCGCGACGTCTCCTGTCCACGCAAGATAATCATGCGCAAGCATGTAGTCGAGCGCTCCCGGCAGACCGCTGTCGCCTGTCGCTCCGCCAGATCTCAGATCGCGTTTCAACGTGCTGTCGTACTGGTTGACGTAGCTGGTCTTATCGTTGAAATCAAGGAGTTTTCTTACAAACTCATGCCGGTTGCTTGAAAGGATGCCGAAAGCCGGACGCGTCATGTCCCACGACCACACCCAGTAGTAATCGTTGTTTGCGCGGTATGCGCCGGTCTCTCCTTTGATGCGCATATATTCCAGATATGACGGAGCCAGACTGAAGAATTTTTTCATCGCCGTATGCTTCCCGAACTCAAGCTCCGGGATTTCCCCTGCGATCTTCGCATGCCTTTGAAGCTGTCTTTTGAAGACAAGTTCCGGAGCCGCGAAGATTTCCTTCATTCTTGCTGCTGCGGAATCCGCAGATGGATCCATGGCCATAACAAGGAACGCCCTGCCTTTTTGTGGAACAACCTTGAATCTTATTTCATCCTTCCCGTCGTTCACGGAAAACCCGCTGCCGCCTACGGCGACATGGAGTTGCGAGCTGTGCGGTTCGGATTCTATTTTTTTACCTGCGATTCCGGCGTATGTGGATGAATCACGGAACAGCCATTCCTCTTTCCTGCAAGCCGTCCAGATGTTCTTCTTCCCTTCCGCGGATTTCGCATTGAAAGACCAATCTGAAACTTCAAGCGCACGTCCTGCGTTGTCACGGCTGTCATATTTGAGAAACATGGACTTGGGAAGCACGAGTTCTGCGAATTTCGCAACATTCTCAAATTCCCATACTACGGCTCCTTCCTCGAGAGCGCATCTGCTGACAAGCGCATCAGCTCCAGTTCCCTCCCTGTTCTCATATCCGAAGGGATAGACCTCGGTCCATTCGAAGCGATGCGGTTTTCCATCAATCACAAGCGTCATCGCTTTTCCATTTTCCCTATCCTGCAGGAACGTGGACATCGGGAACCACGAATCATATGCGGCATGCTTGAGCAGATCGAAACCTTCAGGTTCCTGCGAAATTCGCATAGTCGTGCGCCCGTCACAGAGGGCGATCTGCCTGCCGGGAAGACCGTTTCCTCCGTGGAGCGAGGGTAATTTCTTGTTCATTCTTATTTCCTTTATATTATAAAACGAGCCTGTATTGCTACTCTTCAACTCCAACTGCAATGGCACGGAAGTCGTGCGATTTGACAGTAAAGGGATCGCTCAGCGTGAAAGCCTTGATACCGTTCGGTTCGCCGGCTGGCGAAAACCTTACCGGTGCACCGCTCTCGGCGTCAAATACGTTCCTGCAGTCGCTGTTCCGTCCGATAAGATCCGATGAACAGACAATTTCCTTGAGCGTCTTGTCTGACTTGCTGGTATTCAGGAACCAGAGGACGGCGGTCTTGCGCTGCGGATTGTAATATACTGAACACTTCACTTCCGGATCCTTTGTATCAACCAATGTGACAGGCGTATCCCAGTATCCGCGGAACTTGCAGGCTTTGCCGTTGTCAAAATTTACATGGAAGTTGAGGTATCGCCCCAGCTTGGTGTCGTAGATGGTCCTATAGTCTGGCAGACCGAAATTATGGATGTCGTGCGCCATCATGACGCCGGTGATGCTGCGTATGACATGTTCATATGCGGGATGTCCCTTGGGGGTGGGCTGGCTGATCCACGGCTTGGCCACGAGCTGCATCGTCTTGGTGCAGGCCATCGCGCGGAAGGTGTCGAGGGACATATGGTCGAGCATGTCCCGGCCTTCCCCGTTGATATACCATTCGTTCTCCACCAGCCAGATGACGTCTGAGAACGAGAAATCCTCGTGCATGTTGGTGAGCCAGCACGGACGGCGCATGAGCTGCCAGTTGAGAGTGGTCAGCCGTTTCATCAGTTCCCTGCGTGAAAGCTGGTTGAACACGCTGTCCATCTTTCCGGTCTCCGGATCAAAATATTTTATCACGCTGATGGAACTGTTGTCGAACCATGTGCCGTTCATTCCCTTTTCAATCAGCTTCTTGTGATACCAGACGTAGCAGTCTATGTAGCTCGGAGTGAACTGGGTGCCGATCACCGTACATTTGCGGTCATTGTCGAACAATACCGAGCCTGAATAATTTGGTTTGCCCATGTCGCCCTTCTCGACATTGCCTTTCCAGTTTGTACGGCCGAGCCATTCGCCTCCAAATGTGTCAAACTCCGCCATGCCGGCTCCGGTGAGCTGAGTTGATCCGTAGTGGACCACGGGACGGTTGTTGAAAATGGCGTCGCGTCCCATGGAAATGCCCCAGCCCCGCTTGCCGAACCATTCGCGCGTGAAATCGGTCTGAGGCCCGTAGAGCAGGCGCTTCCGTTCCATCTCGTAGGCTTCATCATTTGGCAGGGCATAGCCGTCAACCGAATCGCCATAGTAGCGGTATCCGCATGTGTCGTGGGCCATCTTCCAGTTGCGATAGTCGTCGGGCAACGGTTTCACAGGAGCCGCGAGAATCGCAAAGCGGACTTTGCGCGGCTTCTCCAGAGCGAGTCCTCCGGCAATGATCCTGACCCGGAGAGATGGAGACCCCTTGTCATTGCGTTCAATACGGAGAGCCGCATCCCCGTCGGCAAGATTCCATCCTTTGTCGCTCCAGGAATAGAACCAGATTCCGCGGGAGCCTGTGCCGACAAATGTCACCGGCGCGAAACTTTTCCAATCCTTGCCGGGTATCAGGCCGTCCTTGAAACTCGCTAGGGTTGTGGATTCCCAGACAACGCCCTTGCCCGCGGGGATTCCGCCGAAGTAGCTGCCGACGAAACTGTCATCGTTGCGATGGACGTAGAGAGTGTCAAACTCATCCGGCAGATCAAATACCAGGTCCAGGGACTGGATCTTGGCCGGAGAATTGGAAGGTGTGATATTCATGGTGACATCATACCAGCCGTCATATTCCATCTTCGCATCGGTGGTGATTGTCAGCGGCTCGGCCTGCAGCCTGCCTTTGATCGTGGTCTCATGTCCTGCCGCCTTTACTATTTCTGCAGGTTTTGCGGCGGGATCCATCACCACGGCTTTTCCGTCCACTTCAACCCTTACCGGGGAACGCAGCAGATTCACCTGCCAGGCATGGCGTATGTTTTCCGGCAGACCGTTTGCACCGATCATATATTGGCGGTTCCATACGGTCAGTGTCGGTTTTCCGGACGCCTTGTCGGTGACAACTCCGATCGGTTCGTATGGCGGAACCACTTCATCGCTGATGCCCAATCTTTCTTTTTCCCAGGCGAAGTTTTTGCGCACGAAGGAAATTTCCTTCGACTCGATCTTATTTGCACCTTCGAACAAGGTAAAACGCGCCTTGTAGTCACCTTCCGGCAATACAGGCATCTTGAGAAGGAAAGAGCCGACCTTGTCGGCAATTGCAAATTTTCCCTTGGATACGGATTCACCCTTGGCGTTAATTATCTCCACTTCACAGCTGTCGGCCTTCAGGACTTTCTCGCTGACGCCGTAGAAATCGAGATCTGTGCTGCATTCCGCAATGTTATCGCCAGGACGGTAGGCGAAGGAATAATCCCAGTCGCCGGACTGCGGACGGCCCTTCAGCCAGGATTCGAGAATGTTCTTGCGATAGGCCTCAGTCAGCCTGGCCAAGGGCATTTTGTTATAATAGAGGACGGTGTTTCCTTCGGCCACCTTCAGGAAAACGGTGTTTCCTTCTTCATCGATCGGCAGTTTTTCTTTTTTTATTTTCAGGACGGCCTGACCGTTTGCTGCGAGATCGACGGTGACGTTTTCATCGCATATCGCCTTTCCCGCCTTGTTTAATATTTTCAATGAGCCAGTGAGCGAATGGGCCTTGCCGGCAGTATCACTTACGTTAAATACGACTTCAGGGCTGCCGTCCATGATATTGCCGACGCCTGCGAGCTGTACTGCTGGCGCGGCAGGATCAAAAGTGACTTCAGGCATCGTGTCCCAGCCCATGTAGTAACCGGGCCCCCATGTCAGGAAATATGTGCCATTGCACCAGTCGGCGCGACAGAGCCACATCACCAGCGACCGGCCATCGAGCTTGTCGAGTTTCATCTGCGCCAGCTCAATCGACATCTCCAGGTCCCAGTATGTCGGAGTGACGGTGCATTTCGTCTGCCCGCCGGTACTCCAGAGCTCCTCGGAACCTACCGTGCCGTTGTTCAGCCACTGGTCGGTCATAGCCCCGCGCGGATTGACCAGCATCTTGTAGAATCCGAAGCCGGGGGTGCTGGCCTGGGCCCGCGTATTTTTGTTGATCTGGAACTCGATGTGGTCCTCGCTGAGCACGCCCCATAGGTAGTCGTTGGTCTTGCAGCGCGCCTGCGGATAAGTTCCCTCCTTGTGCGGTGAATGCATGGCAAGATAAAGATACTTGTCGTCGTAGCCCATATAGAATGTCACTTGCTGGATCGGTGGAGCAATTGTGGGTGTGGCTCCGCCGGCGGCACAGGCGCTGATAAGCGCGGAGATGCCTGCGTCACCCTGCCATTCGCCGGGAGAGAGTTTGCCGTCAATGACCGGCGCAGTACGCATTTTCGGACAGCGCAGGCTCGGGATGTCAGCCGGATCCGTTTCCGCATTTGCGAAGTTCGCAACCATCAGACATAACATGGCAAGCAGACAGGCCAACCCGTTAAAACTACTGCGCTTCACTTTTTGTCTCATCGTCTCTTCTCCTTATCATTAATATTTGTAGTTACATTTTACCCAATGTTAATATTCTTTCGCGACAACTACTAACTGTCTCCATTTACTATTGTCTCCGAAAGCATGTTTCGCTCCTCGGTCACCGGCAGACCTCGGACCGGTCCGGACAGCGACGGCCCAGGCCAAGGATTTCGTGGCGCAGGCGCAGGTAGCTCAGATAGTTATCAAAGCTGACATCGCCCGGGCAGCAATGATCAAGGGTGGGGATATAGCCCCCGCGTTCGACGGCGGGACGGACACGTTCCAGTTCCGTGGCGATGGCCTCTTCTCCGCCGGTGAGCCGGTGTTTGTGGATATTGCCCATCCAGACCGCCTGTCCAGGATAGCGGGCCTGAAGGAGATTCACGTCCATACCTGCCTGGGCCTCCAGCGGCCACAGGAGGTTCACGCCGCCCTCGAGCCATAGCGGCAGCAGGGCGTGAATGTCACCGTCGGAATCAACGGATATCTGGTCGTAGCCGTATGATTCTGCGAGATCCGCAACCCTGCGATAGCGTGGCAGGGCGAACTCACGGAAAATGTCGGGACTGATGATCGGGCCGTTCTTGAAACAGATGTCCTCCCAGAAGTGCAGGCAGTCCAGTAGCACCTGCTGTTCGCCGAAGTAGCGGATCTGGCGTTCGGCGGCGCGGCACTGCGTTTCAATCAGATCCTCGAACCAGCCGGGATCGTCATAGGGCAGCATGGCAAACGGCTCGAAGCCGAGCCAGTTGCGCGGGGTGCCTAGCAACGAGCCGACGCCCAGGCGCACCGGCACAGTGGCGCTGTGCGCCTGCGCGAGCACCGGCACCACGGCGGGATCGTCGGGCGGCGGCAGGGGACCGTCCACATCAAGCCACTCCTTCAACCGCTCCCATTCACCCCGGCTGGTCACCGCCGGCCGGACCTCGTGGGGGATGCTTTTGTGCCAGCCCTTGTTGTCCTGGATCACCGAGCCGTCGGTCTGGCGCCTGGTGACGGTGGTTTCGGTCTCCTCCAGGATCTCCTCCTGGAAGAGCGGCGGCTTGCTGACACCTACGCCCACGCAGCAGTAGTACCGGTCGAGGCCGAATACGTCACACCACTCGTCGAAACGCCGCGGGTCCAGGTCCGGGTTCAACCCCTCCTCCAGCCAGCGTTCATATGCTGACATGAGCGGCCCGTTATCCATGTCTGGCGGGCGGACTCCAGGTTCGCGCCGGCAGAATGCGCGATAATGTTCACGTTGTGTGGCGGCCATGGTCTCTCCTCGCTATAAGAGGCGGCGCGTTCTCCGTAACGCGCCCTACCTTAAAACAAATTCACAATGCAAAAACTATCTCATTCACAAATTAGCTTCTGATCACATCATAGAGGAGTGCGGAACGCGGTGCGAGCCGTCTGTGAATGAACTCCTCATTCTCCTTATATTTTTTCCCGGTCCAGAAATCCTCTATTACGATTCCTGATTTGTGCCCGAGTTTTTCTTTTCTCACTGAAACAATCTTCGGTTCATCGGTCCAGTTGAAGAACGCGAACGACTGGACAATTCCCTTCTGGCGCGTCGGGCTTCCACTCGGGTAATTCACAAAAAGAACTTCCGGCAGAGGTTCACCGGTGAAAGCCCTTTCGTCAGGACAGAAACACTTGTAGCCCCTGTCGCAGCGGTCGGTGAACTTCCTCATCGCCCTGACATATTTTTCCGGCAGTTCCTCGAAACGCCCTCCTGTCTCCTGCATGCCCATCGTGATGAATCCCCAGGTCATGCGGAAGAAGTTCTCATTGTCAGGACATCCTAGGTTGAAGCCAAAGCTGTCGTTGTTGAGAAGGAAAGTCTTCCTTCCCTCTATGGTAACAGTCGGCAATGCCCAGATGCAGTTGTTGATCTGTTCATCCCAGCCCCCTGCTCCGATGTCAATCGTGTTGCGGTATGTGTCGGCGTGGGTTCCGATGAAAGGATTGCCCATGCCCGTGGCCACACATGTCATGAAAATGCCATCCTTCGGCAGATATTTCCTTATAATGTCGAATAGGATCTTCCTGGTCTGGACTCCTGACATCTGCGAATTTCGCAGAAGTCCGTCCCTGTCCTCGAACATCTGGCTCCAGAAATCCATCTTGAGAGCGTCCATCCCCCAGTCGCGCAGTACGACGGAAAGAGTCCTGTCAATGAAATCCCTAGCGTCGTGATGAGTCAGGTCGAGATATCCGTTCAATTCCCCGATAAGGTATGGTTTCCCGCCGCGGGTCTTAAGGAACCAGTCCGGATGTTCCCTGAAAAGAAGGGAGTCCTTCCGTGCCGTAGGCGACCACCATATGCCTGGCCGGAGACCGAGCTTGCGGAGTTCGTCGCTGAAGTGCCTGATGCCGTGCGGAAACTTTTCAGCGTCAACCGGCGCATTGGCGTCAGGATAGAAGCGGTCTACAAAGTTTTGCGCAAGCGAACCGTCCTTGCCATCCTTGCTCAGATATCCGGCATCCATGAGGAAATATCTGATGTTGGGAAACTTCTCCGCAGTGAAACGCGCAGTCTTGAGAAGATCCTTTTCATACTGTCTGTCGAATACTCCATAATTCCAAGTGCAGTGGAAGGCATGACGGAGCAATGGGGTTTTCGTACCGAGCAGTGGAAGTTTTCCCGAGAGCCAGCCAACATAATCATCATATGCCGACTGCGGATGCCTGTCCTTCAATATCTGGAAATATGTGGAATCGGGCTCATAAGTTTCGCCGGGGCCGATTTCAAGAATATCGCTCTGGCAGCGTTCATATCTTATTGCGAACTTCGCAAGGATGCTTTTCGATGCAAACGGATCTTTCCTGATCTCCCAGGTCTGGTATGAGCTGTCCTGGCTTCCCGCGGCAATAACCAATCCATTCCTGTATTTCCTGTCCGTGAAATATATTGCGGGAAACGGCTGATCCTCTCCGGTACCAAGCAGGGTATCCCTGATGGGAAGACTGCGCACTAAGGGCGATTCCCCCTGGCAGTAAGGATAGTATTCCGTGCGGACGTTGTCGGTATGGCAGTACCTCATATCGAGCTGTGAGGATTTGCCGACCAGCACCGACGCATCATCGGAGAAGATGCCGAAGCTGATATCGCCAATCTTAATTATTTTCCGGGACCTGTTCTCGAGCGTGAACCGGATCGTGGCCGCATCCAGGCCTTGGATTCTGCGAATTTCGCAGATGCATGCGAGGCTGCCGGCATTGCCCAAGACAAGGATAACTGGGCCTTTCTTCACCGTTTTCGAAGGAATGAAATCACTTGTCCTGCCATCGGCAGAAACTCTCAGTCCGAGATTTTTCACTCCCATCCGCGCTGATTCATCAAAGAACGTGAATCCGTTTTTTGAATACAGAATTTCCGTCTTGAATTCGCTCACAAAAATCACTCCTTTTATTTATTTCTTCTTAAGATATTTTTCCTGGAGCTGTCTGACTTCATCGGCAAACTGGTCGAGCATATAATCCTCTATCATCGGCGACATCCCGTTGCGGATAAAAAATGAATTCGTCGATTCGAAGCCGTCCGGTATCTTCCCGTGGACGTCATAACCTCTTGTTATTATGTTCACCGGACCGGTGAGCCATCTCGCCTTTTCGAGGAAGTCCATTCCGGTACGGGGATACCATCCGTCATTCTTCACCCAGTCCGCAGATCCCTTCGCCCAGAAATCGCATTCGGAATAAAAGCCGGAGTAAGGAGCTATGGCATCGCACTGGTGTTCGACGAAGGTCTGGATGTCAGGGCCCATCTTTTCGCGGAGATATTTCATGATGATGACGTCCTCATACGTGTTCCCGAAGGAGTCGAGATAGAAAAGAGTGCAGCCTTTGTCTATCATGTTCTTGAACCTGTTCCAGACCATCACCTCAAGATGCTGCGGGTCGAGCGGGTTGATGTTGATTGTGCCGTCCTCTTTCCAGTTGAGTCGGATCTGCATCTGGCTCGGGCGCGCGGCGACACCGAATTTCACTCCGGCCTCTGAGAATCTCTTCTTCATGATCTCAAAATTCTTCTCGACCGCAGGCGGCAGGACATCGAAATCTGACCGGTACGACTGGCCGCGCGGCTCCTCTCCGCCCTGCCCCCAGATGATCAGGCCCTGTCCATCTGCCTTTTTAAGTCCGCCAATCATCAGATCACAGAGCTTGTTGACTTCTTCCGGAAGGTCTAGCCGTCTGAATCCGCCATGGAACCCGTAAGGATTTTCCGGAGTTATCGATTCAAGGTTGCGGTTGGCATGCATGACCGACACGGCCCTGAAATCGGATTTGTATTTCACCTCGCCGTAAATTTCCTTGAAATAATCCTTGTATGGCTGGAGAAGATGCTTCCAGTCGGTTTTCGCGCTGACTCTCATCTTGAATCCGAAAGTGACCGCCGCGCCAGGCGGAATCTCATTGCTGATGATGTAGGTGAGCCACCTGACCGGCACAATATCGCGCCTGCCGGGGTTCCAGTCGTCATAGTCCCAGAAGGTCAGGGTTCTCGCCATTCCGTTTGTTATCGGACTCGTGCCGACTCCGAAATTATTTTCGTCAATGACATATGTGCCCCCGATCTTGTTGAGATTCGACGGATGGAAGCAACCTTCGCGCACCTGATGCAAATAGCTCATATGCCAGACGGGCATATTGCCCGTGGGCGGATTCGCGAATGTGAAGCAGAGACCGCCCAACGCCGGATAACGGATGCTTGTCTTCGCGTCATTGTTCTCAAATTTCACCTTCACGGCAACGTCTTCGCCAGAAAATTTGTAGTCGAATGTCGCAACCGCGTTCATGAAATATTCGTGTCTGACAACCGCATGGTCGGCAGCATCGCTTGTTACTGTCTTCTTGTTGATTTCTCCGGCGATTTTCTTGTATGCGTCGGCAGAATAACCGGGATACGCCATTGCTTCATCGGGCTTGCCGGCGCCAAACCACCCAGGGCCGGCATTCCATGCGTAGAGGCCACCTTTCGCAATCTCCTTGCCATTTTTCGTAACTGAAGAAAGTCCATTCTCAGTAACCGTAAAAATTATTCCGGACGGATTCTTATATGTGAAAGCAGGATTCTGCTCCTCCGACAATACGACCAATGCACATGCAAAGGCGCACACCGACGATGCGAATCTCGCAAATTTCATTTCGAGCCTCATTTCTTAATATTTGTCTATTGAGAAAACTCTTGTCTCGCCGGGCTTCAACATGAGAACGACCTTTCCAAGATGCCCCTCGAAGCAGGCGGTTCCGCCGTTCAGGAGGTTGGCATCCTTTTCGACCTCGGCCCAGACGATATTTCTTACAGGCTTGTTTTCGAGATCGAAAATCTGCGTGAATTCCGCCCAGAGGTTTTCTGGCTTGAGCTTCACTCCGAGCTTCTCGAGATCGAGCTTGAGTTCGATCCTGGAATTCTCCTTCCCCGGATTTGTCGCCTTCACGAGAAGTGAACCCGGACGTTTCCATGCCCTCACATCAAAGGAACCTGCCTCTGATTTCACGTCGTCGCCTTTGACTTCTTTCGCATCATCGATGCCCCAGTCAAGAACAAGATTCCTGAGATTACCCTGAAAATCATTTTTCCATTCCGAATCCTTTACAGGTCCGGTTTCCCATGAGAGCAGCAGATATCTCTGATGGTGGTAGAATATGTCGAAGCCCGTGATGGAACCGGTGGCGGAATCCAGATTGGGGCTTATCTCAGGCTCGTATCTCCAGATTTCGTCCTTGTTCCATGGAGCCGGCGTGCCGGGGAGCTCCTTGTACCATTTGAATATGTCGTATCTTCTGGAGTCGAGTTTCTTATCTGCGTCGAAGTCGCGGATCCTTATCATATCCTTTGAAATATTTTCCGGAACTCCCAGTGCACCGAGATTGAGAGTCAGTTCGCAGGAACGGTTTTTCTCGAAGCCGGGGCTGTCGAGTCCGTAGTTCATGACTGCGATTACCGCGGAGTTTTTCCGCTTCCAGATGGAGGCTATCAGGCCGTTGCCGATTATTCTTACTTCATTGCCGTTCCTCCAGTACGGGATGAATTTCACGTCTTCAGATTCAATGCCCCAGTTGCGCCATTCAGGCTTGTCAAAGACCGAACCATGGCCTCCGCCCATTCCTGAATCGTGCATAGCTGCCCAGTTGGGATTCATGAAACCGAGATGGTTGATATTGCAGCCGAAAGCTTCCGGCACCGACAATGCAATCATCCTGTCGGACGGATAGACTGTTATCGGATCCGCCATCGGGAACTCGCTGTCGAGGATCGCATCGGAGAACGGTAGCGCGACAAGAGGAATTGTCTGGGTGGCATGTCCGGATATGCCCGACGGAAAGAGGCCGTTCTCCTGCATCATCGCATAGGCCCGCTTATACCAGTAGCGCAGCGTCTCGTCCGTCCCGCTGGGCTGGATCTGTCCGTTGTCGAGGAAATATCCCATTCCCGAAGGTATTGACTTCGATATGCGGCCGCACATGGAAATATCATAGTAGAAATGACGGCAACCACCTTCCTTGACCTGTTTCTGCTGGAGCCACATCATGTAGTCGGCGTAGGTCGGATTTAGCGGTTCGCCTGAATCATTGGTGTTCCATTCCGGTCCGAAATAATCGTATAGCCCCGGCTCGATGGTCTTGTTCATGTAGCCGCGCAGTGCAATCTGGTTTGTCATATACGGACCGAGCCTGAATTCCGGGCCGTAGATTCCCTTCATAGATATTCCGTCAGACTGTTCCTTGCAGTGGGCGTAGTATTCCGGCCAGCGTTTGCGATCCTGGAACGGAGGTGAAAGGATGGAGAAGAAGTCTTCTTTCGTGTCCCAGTTCACCTTGTATTTTCCGCCGGAAAAACCGTTGGCGGCGGAACGGAGGTTGAGGCGCCATCCTTTCGTGAGAGCCTTGAACGGGGATGCGTTGTATGAGAATTTCACGGTGCGCTTCTTTTCGAGGTTGTATGGCGCCTTGCCGGGATAGGTTCCTATGAGATGGTTGCGGACCGTCGTAGTACCGCCGTCCCTGAGAATGTCGTGTGCGGCAATGAGGTCGTCGGGGACCCAGCCTTCGTCGCTGTTCGCCCACCAGAGAAGACCGCGGAACTCCGTGCCGATCCATAGGTTCTGGTAGAAATTTCCCAAGGTCATGCCGCTGCCGGCCTTGCCGATGTCGTTCAGGGTGCTCCATACCGGTCCGTTGCCTGCGGGGATCCTGCCAATGAAGCGTGCGGAATAATTTCCTCCAACCCCCATGCAGGCCATGTGGTTGCCCCACTTGTCATCGACCGGCCATTCGATCTTCAGTTCCTGTACAGCAACTGGAGTTTTCGACGGCTCGAATGAAAGTTCGATGCTCACGAGACCATCCTGTTCCATTACACCCTTGCTCGAAAACTTGACGCCTGCGATTTCCGCAGGTTCACCTTCAAACGTATACTTCCAGTCCTTCTTCTCCTTGAATTTGAGCTTGTTTTTGACAGGCACCACATAGTCCTTGTCGTTCACAGTCAAGACAATCCTGGCTGGAGCTGTAAGCACATTCCCGTCATTGGCCTTGATCTGCATCGGAAGTCCGAGCGAGTCGAACTCATACACGCGCCGTACGCAGGAAACAGCCGTCTTCGAAAGTTCCCCGTCCGCAGCCTTCAATGCTTCAAACGGCTTAAGGAGTTTCTCGAAGTCACCTATCTTGTTGTTCCACCAGTCGGCGAAATCCTTCGCCTCGTCCTTTTTTGCGAACTTCGCATCGCGCGCCGCTAGGACCTTGCCGTCCTTGTCAAGCATTTCTATGACGATCTTGTACTCTCCCGGCTGCATCGCCGTCATCTGTATGTTGTCAACGAACATGTAGTTGATAAAGCGCACAATCTTGCCGGAACATATTTCCTTGTCACCGAGCTTGACGGAATATCCGACGGCGGCCGGTTTCGATCCTTCAGGAAGTTTGGAGTCCAGGGTGTCTGCGGTGATCCAAAGCGTCGAACGTGCCGGATTGTACTGGGTCTCCATCCTGAATGCTTCTTCTGAAGGCGTATATTTCCACAATGCTTTTTCCGTGTCCTTCCTGAAGATCAGATGCTGTGTCATTACGGGCGCCTCATCGGAATCAGGAACCGTGACCTTGAAGTCGAACACGCCCTGCATCTGGTTGTATTTCGGATGGCCCTCGTTCCTGTAGTCGAATCCGGGGAAATCCTTTTCAAGATCGAACCTGGCTGACGAGTTCGCGGGGATTTCCAGGACCTTCTCCTCTTCGACGCCAATCTTCTTCGCAGGTTCCTTCGCAACCTGTCCCTCGTTGATAACCTCGAGGCGGGCCTTTACCTTGACAGGTTTTGCGGAAGGATTGAAAATCTCGGACTTGAAGCTGATCTTCTCGTCTTCAAGACCATCGAGTTTTTCTATCTTGGCATAGGGCCTGTCGGCGGTGAATGTCGCCGTCGGGAACCCCGTGTGGACGAGATAGCCGGTCGAGGAGGGAACGTGCGCCCAGACCCATCCCGGATTTTTCCCATCGTTCGCGAGGAGGATTTTTATCTTATCGCCGGCCTTGTTCGGAACCGGCATCTGGAGATCATTGAGATCCAGGGATATTTCAATATCCCAGTACTGTCCATCCGGCGCGTCGCGGAGGCTGCTGGCTATTTTCATGTCAGGCCTCCAGTTGTAGAGATACTGTCCAATCGAGGGATACATCTTGAGGTATTCCCCGCATCCGAGGTAATTGATGATGAACTTGAAGTAGCTTTCGACTTCGCTAGGGAGCTTGTTGCGGCCCATCATGCCGACCCCGAATTCGTAGGAGTCATCGAAGACAACGCCGGTCGTGAACTTGTCCCGTCTTGACTTGAGGAGCTTATGCCCCTTGAGGACGTGTGCGCTGCCTGATATATATATATGGTTGTCATCCCAGGCGACCCTGAAGGAATGCGGACGGTTGACGTATGAATTGCTGTGGGCGTTCGCCATCCCCATGATCTCCACGGACTGTTTCCATTCGTCGGCGCCGATCTTGCCGTCTATGGCCGGAGGAACCCCGATCTTAGGAATGTTGAAAGCTGGCACCTGCTCCTCGGGGAACATGTTTCCGCCTGCGCCAAGGGCCGAAAGACAGAGTCCTGCTGACGCCATGACGGAAAGCCCGAGCCGCGATAATCCTTTTCTCATATCATACCCCTCTGTTTTTCAAGGTCCGCGCAGCGCCGGAACGCGCAGGCAGGACTTAATTGTTAATTCATAATAAACCATAATATTATATTTCTACGTGTCAAGCCCTGAAAATAAATAAATCGGATATTTCACAGGCGGTCCGGCCTCCTTCGGCGGTGGAAAACAGCTTCAGAAATATCCTCCTGCGCATTTTCAACGCGCAAGACCCGTGCTGCAACGCCCGTAAAATTCTTATCTTTTTCCGCATCCGCCCTATTGACATAGAGCTTTTCAATATTATAATATTATGGTTTATTACGTATCTCTAAGCAATGTCGCATGCTATTTATCCATATCGACAAAGGAGCTGGCAACATGCAGAATCTTCCAGGCAGAATCGTTTCAATCCTGATGGCCGCATCTGGAGCAATCGCTATTTCACTCGCGCCTTTTGCATCAGGCGCAGATGATGCGGAATCCCCTGTCAAAAAGGCCGAGGAACAGTTCAAGGCGGCCCAGAAACAGGCCGATGATGCCAGGAAGGCCCTGAAGGATGCGAGGATCGCAGAGCAGGCTCTCAAGGCGAAACGTCCGCCTCCGGCCGACAAGCTACAGCTGCTCGTGCCTAAATTTTCCAAGGCTCCTGTGATCGACGGCGTCATCGGCGACGAGGAGTGGGCTGCGGCGTCAGTCATACCCGGAGGCACCGGGGCATCCAACCAGGGGCAGCCGCTCAAGGCGCGGCCGGCCACGATATTCTTCGTGGGCTGGGACGCGGAGAATTTCTACGTCGCGCAGCGCATGCCGATGCGCGAAGGGGAGAAGCCGGTCCGTCTGCAGCGCAAACCGAAACACGACCTGGTGGACTGCTGGGAGACCGCCGTGGAAGTCTACATCGACTGCATGGGCAATGGTTCCAACAAGATGCCATGCCGCTGGCAGTTCATGGGCAACGCATGCGGAAACCGCTGGGATCGCGAGGATGAATACAGCATCGGGCAGAATATGATCTCATGGGACGGCGAATGGCAGTACAAGCAGGCCTTGTCGCCCGACGGAAAATATTGGGACTGCGAGATGGCTTTCCCGCGCAAGACCGTATACATGCCCGGACCGCTCAAGGACGGCGACCGCTGGAACATCGGTTTGGCGGCAAGCCTACAGCATCCATGGCAGTGGAGCGGCTTCTACGGCTGGCCCATAATTGCCACCTTCCGCGACGAGGCGCCGTCGGTCCGCATGTACAACCCCAACAAAGGACTGGCTAACAAGCATATGGCGTTTGACATGGAGATCGCAAACACCATGAAGCGTCCGCTGAACGCGACAATCGTGGCGAAGCTCTGGGATCCGAGCGCGCCTGCCGACAAGCAGATCATTGTGGAGAAAAAAATACCAGTCACGCTTGAGCCGGGTAAGTCCATGAAGACCAATGTTGACGAGCCGGCAGATGCCGCGAAGGATCTCAAATCCTACCGATTCACAGTAATGGTGCTGGAGAACGAAACCTCCATATATACCTGGGACCTCGGCCTATGCTTCAACGATCCCGAGAACAATGTAGGCATGAAGATCGAGGTAAAACCCGAGCCATTCGGCCTCTCCACCCGCTATTATCCTCTTTCAAACCTGATCTGCACATCAGTGGACAAGTATGACCTACCTGAGCGCGACAAGGTCAAGACCGCACGCTACACCGTCAAGCCGCAGGCTGGTGGCGATGCGATTGGCAGCGGAGAAATCACCTTTTTTGATTATGAGAAAGGCGATGGTGTCCTGAAGCTTCCCGCCGATCTGAAACCCGGCAAATACGAGTGTGTCGTGGAATTGCTCGACGGCACCGGCAAGTCTCTCGCCACCAACAAGTCCGTCTTTGAGCGCAAGGATCACGCCAAGGAGTTCCCATGGCTCGGTAACAGCATCGGCATGGACGATGTAGTCCCGCCGATCTTCGAGCCGGTCAGCCTCGACGGCGACATAATCAAGGGCTACCGCAAGGAAATAAAACTTGCAGGTTCGGCGCTGCCCGCGTCTGTAAAGGCCGCTGACATCGATCTGCTTGCCGGACCTGTCTATCTGCGCGGTCAGGCGGAAGGCAAGCCATTCATCGTAGAATCCGCCGACAAGTCGGCAAAGAAAAAAATGGCATCTCCCACGCATATGGAATTTGAGGGAACGGCCTCAGGCGGACCTGTGGCTTCGCAGGTCTCGTACCGTCTCGACTACGACGGCACCGCACGCATTGAGATGACTCTGTCTCCCGGAGGAAAACAGCCTGCTAAGATTGAAAACCTGCAGCTTGTAATTCCGTTCAAGGAGGATGCCGCCACGCATTTCATGGCCAACGGAAACAACATGCGCGCCTCAAATGTCGCCGGGAAACTACCCGGCGAAGGCAAGACAGGAAGCGTTTGGAATTCAAAAGAAGTCAGGGCGCAGAACATGACCGTAGGCTCGTTCGTGCCGATCGTACACGTTGGCAACTTGAGCTCCGGGCTTACCTGGTTCGCAGACAGCGACAAGGGCTGGTGGCCGTCGGACAAGGCCCCGGCACTCGAGCTCATCCGTACGGGCAAGGGAACAATCGAACTGGTCTGCAATCTTGCGGTTGAACCTGTAGAACTCAGGGAACCGCGCAAGATAGTATTCGGCATCTGCGCCGTCCCAGTCCGCAAGCCCTCCCCATATCTGAAATCTGAACATGTCATTGGATTCGGCTTCGAACAGGAGAGCGGCCGCTGGGATCCGAAGGTGACGCCTGGACGCGTCTATGCACGAATGTATCCGGACAATCCTAAGAAGTTCAAGGAGTGGATGGACGGGGTGCATTCGAGGGGCAATCTGGAAAAGGCATATATAGAGAACAGCTCGGCCGACTTCTACGAGGCCGAGTTCCAATACTTCGAGCCTGACTGGCAGAGCCAGAACTGCCGTTCGGCCGTTGACAACAAGCTCTACTGGACCGAGAAGTTCATCAAGGATACCGGGCTTGACGGCTACTACATGGACAACATCTTCTGCCGGCTGTTGACCGATCCCGCATCGACAGCAGCGTACACCCTGCCCGACGGCCGTGTGCAGCCGGGCTACGATCTCTGGGACTTCCGCGACTACACGCGTCGCCTGCGCGTGATCTTCGACAAGATGCGCAATCCCGGAATGCTCTGCTTCCACAACAGCGACTTCCAGTTCGCCCCGGTCGTATCCTACGCGGATCTGGTGATGGGCGGCGAGAATCCCCTGCCCTCGCAGGGTTCGCTCGACTATATGGATATGTGGCCGCGAGAGTGGATGGACGTGATGTTCAACCAGCAGCTCTTGGGTTATTCGCTCAGCCATCTCTTCCATTTCCCTGCCGACACCTTCAAGAACGAGATGGGCGAATGGGACAGGGAGGCCGCATGGAAATCGTTCCGCGGCATGACTGCGTCCATGCTGGTCCATGGCGTAGAGTTCTGGCAGGGGCTTGAGTACCGCAACTTTCTGACCGGACGCTGGCGCACTTTCAAGAATCTGCCCGGCGAACTGGAGTTCATCCAGGGCTCGGAG